>NZ_JAEDCO010000004.1 GCF_016294135.1 Methanobrevibacter ruminantium | reverse complement strand
TATTTAATATATTTTATTACCTTATATTTAATTTTTTTTAAAAAAAATAAAAAAAATAATCATTTAAAAACAAAATTTTATATTATAATAATGAGATATATTAAAATCGTATAGTATTAAAATTCTTGGTTTTAAGTGAAAAAAGTAATAAGAAAATCATGATTTTATGAATATATAAAATGAAAATTGATTCGAAAATTAATTTAAACTCTATTAAGTGATCATATGATTGAAGACAGAATACAAATTCTCAGAAGAGCTGCAAAGGTTTCCTCTAGAGAGAATAATGAACACGTATGGTGTGTCATCGCAGGTAATGAAAAGTTAGTTGATGATATAGCATACCAAGCAATCACAGCTAAGGATAGAGTTCAAATTTTATTTAGGGAATCAATTAAGATTTTAGACAAGTACACTTCAAAAAGATTTGACTGCATAATGCTAAAAGGAGAAACACTGAAAATCAGTGAACTTAGAAATAGATGCAATGAGAAAGGGGGAGCATCTGTAGAGATAACTAATGTGCACATTAATGAAATGCCTAATTTGTTGGTAATAGTAGGTCCTGAAGAGTCCATGAAATCATTTAATGGTAAAACCAACAGGCAAAATGCAAAAATAAACATTTTAGCAGAAGATCATACAAGCAGTTTCATTAAGGCGGAACTCAATACAAGATTTAAATTGCCTTCCTTTTTAAGAAATACTGTAACACCAATACTTGATATGAGCGATGTAGTTTTATCTGCAATCTTGGTTTCTGTAATTGATGAAAATGATATTGAGCATGTGAAGGAAATCAGTCAAAACAACAGCTTATTCGGAATTGACTTAAATAAGACAATCCAAGATAAGGAAAATCAAAGAATATTTGAGGTTACAGAAAAAGATAAGGCAAATCCGCAAGAAGAAAACAAGACTGAAGATAACAACAATCCAGACAACACCATAGAAACTCCAGAAGAAGACAAAACCCAAGAATAAATTTAGCTTTTTAAAGCCATCACTATTTAAAAAACTCATTTTTCTGACTATTATTATATATTATTAAATTTTTTTCATAATTATATACAAAAACTTATTATTAATAAAAATTATAAATAATTATTGTTATAAACTATAAACATTAATTAATTAATTTTTGATTGTATTATATAATTAATGAATAATTAATTCGATAATCAATTCAAAATGTGAATTAATTAATAAAACAATAAAATCAATTAAATGATTTATTAAATAATTATAGAAAAATTTATAAATAATTTAATTTTATTTTATCAATGGAGGAATAACTTTGAGTATTTTCGGAAATGAAGACGCTATTGAAATTGAACCAACCAGAGTTGTTAAAAATAGTTTAGGTATTGACTTAGGTACCTTAAACACCGTAATCGCAAAACCATCAGGAGATAAATTTGACTTATACCAAATTCCTTCTGTAGTTGCTGTTAAAAAAGATGATCCTTCTGCAGTGCTTGCTGTTGGAGAAGAAGCTAAAAAAATGTTAGGCAGAACTCCAGAAGACATTGTTGCAGTAAGACCACTTAAAAAAGGAGTAATCGAAAACGTTGCACAAGCACAAGCATTACTCATAAGAGCTATGGAAATTGGTATTAACGAAGGAGAAACTGTAGGAAGAATTGTTATTGGAATTCCTGGAGACTCTTCTGAAGTAGAAAAGAATGCTGCTGAAGAAATAGGTAGAAAAGCTGGTGCTGAATACGTTTTAGTAGTCAGTGAAGGTTTAGCTGCAGCTATTGGTGCTGGATTACCTATTGCAGAACCAAATGGAACCATGGTAATTGACATTGGTGCAGGATCTACTGATTTAGTAGTTATTTCCCTTGGTGGAATCAACGATATTGAAACCGTAAGAGTCGGTGGAGACGACATTGATAATAGAATCGTAGAATTGGTTGCAGAAAAATACAACGTTGCAATCAGCATTCACGATGCAGAAGCTGCAAAAATGGAAATTGGAATGATCCATTGCAGTGAAGAATTTGAAAACTTAAGCTATGAAGTTATTGGTAAATCCTTAGAAACTAACAGACCTAAAAAAGTTGTAATTGATTCAATGTTAGTTGCAGATGCAGTAGAACCAATCATCCAAGCAGTTGTTGGCGGATTAAACATCATATTAGAAAGATTACCAGCGGAATTGATGATGGGTGTTTACAAAAATACTGTAGCAGTAGGTGGAAGTTCCAGATTAAGAGGTCTTAAAGAAAGAATTTTCGACGAAACAGACATTCCGATTCAAATTTCTGATGACCCTATGACTGTAGTCGCAAAAGGAACTGCAATCGTAGCTGCTGAACCATTAGCTTTAGAACCGGAAGTACGTTTAAAAGCTATGAAATAAATTTAAACAATTTCAAGCGTTATAATACGTATAATACTATGGATTGTCTTTACAATCCATAATATTCCTTTTAAACACCAAATAATCACACCATCAAAATTACTTCCTTTAAACTTTAATAAATCTTATTTTTATAAAAACTAAACTAATTAAAAAATTAAACTAATTATAAAAATAAACTAATTATAAAAACTAAACTATTTAAATAATGAAACTGGATTTAATAATATGGATACACTAGGATTAGATGAAGCTGGAAGAGGCCCTGTTTTAGGCCCTATGGTTATGGCAGGTATTGTAATACCTGAGAAAAAAGAAAAGATCATTGAAAGAATGGGCGTAAAAGATTCTAAAAGATTAACTCCTAACAGAAGAGCAGTACTATATCGTAAGTTAACTAAAATGTTCGATTATGAAACAGTGGTAATTACTGCAAAGGATATTGACACTTTAAGAGCAAAAGGAATAAATCTTAATCAAATAGAAAAATTAGCTATGAAAAAAATCATAAATACTCTTCGAGCAGATAGAATCATCATAGATGCTTTGGATGTAAAGGAAGGAAGACTTCAGGAAGAAATGGAAGAATATGTAGGCCATAGCTGTGAAGTCATTGCAGAACATAAGGCAGATGATAACTATCTTGCAGTTGGAGCAGCTTCAATCATTGCAAAAACAAAAAGGGACATGATTATTGAAGAAATAAATAAGCAGTACATCAGATCCACCAAGGACAGAGATGGAATCGGTTCAGGTTATCCAAGCGATCCAAAAACCAAAAACTTCTTGAAGAAATTCAAATATGATGAAATGCCAGATTTCGTTAGAAGAAGTTGGGGAACAGTCCAGAAAATAAAAGAAGCCGAAGAGGCTGAAAAATTAGAATAAGTTAAAAAAAAATTTCAATGAAAAAAAGTACAAAAAATAAAAAATCCAATTTACATAAATAAATTGGAAAGAATTTTGGTCAAGGTTTTTAGCCGAAGGCTAAAAAGCTTGGGGATTTATTCTGGATTGAAACCAGCAATTTTCCATTTTCCATCAAATATTGCTGCTACTGAAGATACGGGATTTTCAAATTCAGCAAATGCACCTTCATCGAAAATAAACTTACATGCATCATCAGGAGTTTCTGCAGCAAAAACAACATCTTCAGGAGTGTTTTTCTCATAAGTGGAAATGAATTGAGCTTTACCATCTTCTATTTTTTCAACTAAGATTTTACTGTCAGTTACAATACCAATATAAGCTTCAAAATCATCTTCATTTCCTTTAACTACTGCAGCAATTCTTGGAGTGTTGTAATCATCCTTTTCATAATCCATAGTGATTAATGAATATGCCATTGCATCCCTAATGTTCATTCCAATAGCTATCTTATCTGCAATAGGATTGGTTTGGGAACCGTTTGAAATGATTGCAATGTCACCTACTGTTTTTACACAATCGTAAGCGATATAAGAGTTTTTGAAAATATCAGTTTCAAATCCTTCCTTTGGAATGATAGCTGCTTCATCTTCAAGAACCTTTACTTGTCTGTTTGGAAAAGATCTGCTTGAAACTCTGTAAGCAACATATGGTTTTCCGTCTTCTGTTTTTCCTGCTGAAATAATTCTACCTAAATACATTGTTTTACCCCAAATTAACTATAAAATTTAAAAATTTATAAAATAAAAAATAAAAAGGCCATATTTTTTAAAAATATCAAAAATATGGAAAATAAAATAATAAAATAAAAAATAATTAAATAAAATTTAAAATCATTCTGGACTATGAACCACCTCTTGAGGGCTCATTCCAGAAGGCGCTTGAATATATATCGCATGCTCGCTCGTTTTAATCTGAACATCACCTTGGTCAAGCACTCTTGCATGAACACCGATAGCATTTCCTCTTATCTCAGAAGACATATCTACTCCATTTACAACAACTTTCTGAAGTCCTGCAACCGGCAGCAGATAATATTCTGAATCTCCAGTGGTGTCAGTCATATTTGGCTTTCCAGTGCCTGTTCCAGTGTCATCACCAGTAACAGATGCAGCACCGAAAGTACTGGTCACCACTAAAAAGATAAGCAAAGTAAATAAAATGTCAATAAAAGGAACTAGCTTGATTTCAGGTTCATCCCGATTCATCTTTTCCTTATGATGCTTAATGTCAATTGCCAATTTAACAGCTCCTTGATTATTGTCTTAATTTACTTTCAGTAATTTCAGATTTTACATCACATTTCTCCAATATGATGTTACTAATACTCTTTTCAAGCATACTTGGCTTAAATGAGATTTGAATATTTGAATAAGGGTCAGAGATTTCCTTTACGCTAACAATACCTTCTGCTTCCTGAAGTGCTTCAACTACACAAGGCAATTTTTCATAAACTCTGATTTTAATTACAGCATAACTCCAATTAGTCATTTTAGTAGCTAATTCAATCTTATCCATTTCTGCATCAATTAAACCTTTGATATAAGTGTATAAAGGCATAAGAACAATAGCTACAGTTAAACCTGCAATAGTGGTGATAAGAGCAATATAAATACCTTCTGCCATAGCTGCAGCATCCGGATTTACACCTAAGTTCTTAAAGGTCATCCAAATACCTAATACAGTACCAATCAATCCTAAGAAAGGAGCAAGCTCGATAATGGTTTTTAATGCACTAATACCATTGGTCATTTTTGAGAGCTCGACAATGAAAATTTGCTCCATACTCTCTTCCACTTCTATCTTGTTTTTATAACCGATTTTCAATGCTTCAGACATGATTCTTGAAACAGGGTTCTTATAGTGACTGATATTTTTTAATGCTTCAATAGCTCCACCTTGTTCCATAGAAGAGGTAATTGTCCCCATAATCTCTGTAGCATCAATTTTACTTATTTTTCTAAGGTAAAATATCTTTCTTATAGATATTAACAGACCATAGATACCAAGCAAAAGAATTATATAAGTGATAACTCCTCCACTTTGGAGCATCTCCATAATCATGTCAAATCCATTAATAAGACTTTCTATAATCATAATATCCTCTAAAGAATTTAATTAAAAATTAATAACCAATAAAATAAATTAATAACAATTTAATAGTTAATACTAAAAATGATTATTAATCATATTAATTATAAATTTATTATTTTTAATATAAAAGCATATTGTTAATTTTTTAAAAAAATAAAGCATTATTTTTAATTTTTAATTAAAACCATCGAAAAATAGAACTCTACAAATATCAATAGTTTTTTATATTTTATTAATATAAAATTTAATTATGACTTTAAAATTATGTGGATTAAAAGAAATTCCTTTAGTTAAGAAAGGAGATAATATAGCTAAGATTATCGAAGAGGATTTGGAAAAGGAAAATCTCACTCTTGAAGATGGAGATATTTTGCTTATTGCTGAAACATTGATTTCAAAGGCTGAAGGCAACTATATTAAAATCGATGAATTGGAGCCTAGCGAAGAGACAAGGAAAATTGCAGAAAAATGCAAAAAGGACCCGAAACTTGTTGAAGCGATTTTACAGGAATCAAATGAAATCGTTGCAGTCGGACCTAATTTCATTGTAACTGAAACCAAACATGGATTTGTTTGTGCAAACTCAGGAATTGATGAATCCAATGTGGAAGAAGGTTTAGCAACCCCAATGCCTAAGAATCCTGACCAATCCGCTAAGGAAATAAGAGAGTACTTGGAAGAAAAAACAGATAAGGAAATTGCTGTAATCATTACAGATACTCAAGGAAGAGCATTTAGAGTTGGTGCAATTGGAACAGCTATTGGCTGCTCTGGAATCAATCCTCTCTGGGTAAGAATCGGTGAAGAAGACCTATTCGGCAGAGCCCTTGAAACAACTGAAGTTGCAACTGCAGATGAGCTTGCAGCAGCGGCATCCTTATTGATGGGTCAAGCAAATGAAGGAATCCCTATCGTATTGATTAGAGGATTTGATGCATTTAACCATCTCAGAGACACTGAAACTGGAATCAAGCCATTGCTTAGACCTAAAGAATTTGATGTATTTAGAAAATAGATAAAACAATTACAACTTATATAATAAGATTTTATTCCTTTTGAGTGTTGAATATGGTTGAGATTAATTTCAAATGTGACAACTGTGATTTTTCATTTTTAGATAAGAATCTAATATTCTATTTAGATACTAATTTAGATGATTTGGAATCCATCTTAAATTTCTATTCTGAAGATAAAAAAGATGAGAAAGATGGAAAATATGAAAAAGATGAGAGTATTCATTTAGAACTTATTGAAGATAGTCACAATAAGGAAAATTCAGACAAGATGACTAAATCATTAATTTCCGGTTTCCTTTATGAAAACTACTGTCCAGATTGCAATGAATTAATTAAAACCTATGTTCCTGAAGACAATGAGCTTTTCACTCAAGAAGAGATTGAAAAAATACTAACTAAAGAAATTTCAAAAAATCCTAATAATGAAAAAGCATTTAAAATACTGTTTTTTGATTTTAAAAAGACATTTTACAAGGATAGAAGAAATATTCTTGAAAACAACAATTGTCCTAACTGCAATAGTAAAATGTCATTAGTAATTTCTGAGAAAACTCCATGCCCTAAATGTGGAGGCCCATTAAAGGAAGAATTTTAAAGTTAAAATTTTAAAAAAATCTATTTTATTAAATTAACAATTAATAAATTACAATTGATAATAATCAATAATAATTAAAAAAATTAAAGATCCTATCACAACTAAATAAAAAGAGTGGAAATCATGATAACTATTTTTTCTGGAGGCACAGGAACTCCAAAATTAATTCAAGGAATAAAGGAAATTTATCCTGAAGAAGAAATTACCGTTGTAGTCAATACTGTGGAAAACTTATATATGTCCAGAGGTTATATTGCAGCGGATATTGATACAGTGATGTATACCTTTGCAGATATGATAGATGAGGAATTCTGGTACGGAATCAAAGGGGATACATACATAGTTAGAGAACAGCTAATTGAAATGGGAACTACCGAATTGCTCAGATTAGGAGACAAGGATAGGGCAACCAAGCTTCAAAAGGCTATTTTGCTAGATGAAGGTTGGACATTATCAGACATTGTGGAACTCCAAAAGGATAAACTTGGCATTAAGGCAAACATAATTCCAATGAGTGATGAGGAATCTGAAATAAGCATTGTCACCAAGGAGCATGGTGAAATTGAGTTCCATGACTTTTTGATCAAATACCAGTGCAACTGTGAAGTTCTTGAAGTGAAATACGCTCATGTGAGCCCTAGCCCAAAACTTATTGAATCAATAGAAAAATCTGATAAGGTGATTTTTGGACCATCAAACCCAATCACTTCAATCAGACCAATCATTTCAATAGATGGCGTTGAAGATGCCCTTAAGGAAAAAGAGGTTATTGCAATTTCACCATTTGTAGGAAAATCCGCATTTAGCGGACCTGCAGGACAATTCATGAATGCATTTGGCTATGAAACATCTTCCAAAGGAGTCGCCGAACTTTATAAATCATTCCTAAACACATTGGTGATTGATAACCAAGATGAAGAGTTCAAAGAAGAGATTGAAGAGATTATTCCAAATGTAATCGTAACCAACACTTTCATGAAAACAATTGAAGATAAAATCAATCTTGCAAAAGTGGTTTTGGAATAAAAATTATTTAAAATTATAAAAAATTGTTTAAAATATTTAAAAATTATTTAAAATCATTGAAAATTATTGGTTAATAAGAAACTATAAAAAATTATTAAATATAAAAAATTATTAAAAAAATCATTAATTAAATGCTTAAAGTTTAAATACTAATTTAGTTATAACTAATTATAGTAACATTAGGTGAAAATATATGATACAAATGACTTTGATACAAATCGATAATTATGGTCCATGGACAGTAACTCCAAGACCACGTACAGAATCTGACCTTCAAATTTTACAAGCAGAACTTTTTGCAGATGTGCAAAGATTAATAGCTGCTAAAAAAGGTTTAGTTTTCTTTACAAGATTTGATAATTTACTTGCAGTCACAAATGGTCTTAACGAAGAAGACCACATGAGAATTCAAAGATCTATTAGAAACAGATACCCAATTACAATCAGTATGGGTGTAGGAGCAGCAGAAACTGCACACGAAGCTCAAAGATTAGCAACCATTGCACTTCAAAAAGAAGGTGGAGCTCAATCTTCTGGAAGAAAAGAAATACTAGCAATCAACAATTTAATTGAAAACCCAGAAGACAGTTTCGTGCAAGCTGCACACATTGATATCAACAGTGTTACTGAAACTTTAACTGATATTGAATCTGCTTTTGATACAAGCTTTATGGTAAACAAAGCACAACATTACTTAATGACTAAACTTAGAGAAAAAGGTGCATTATTATTCTTCATTGGTGGAGACAACTTCATGTCCCCATGTAATGGATTAAGTGAAGATGACCTTACCCAAATTCTCAAAGAGATTGATGAAGAAATTGGAATCGGCCTCAAAGCAGGTATCGGTAGAGCAGACAATATGGAAGATGCAGCATATATGGCTGACATCGGACTTGAAATAATTCGTGCAGGAAATAATAAAGATTGGATTCATGTAATCGAAGAGCTTTAAATAAAATCTTATTTTCACTTAATTAACTTTTCTTTTTATTTCCTTTTTTATTTTTATTATCTTTTTTAAACTATTTTTATGAATGATTACAATTATTAGAATATTGAATAATTAGAATAATTAAAATTATCAAAACTTAAGGACGTGTTAACATTAAAGTACTTGCACCAATGGCAGGAATAACAAATGCAGAATTTGCAATTAAACTCATTCCATATGGATTTGACACAGTCACTATCGGAGGATACAATACTGACAATGAGTCAATAGACGCTTGTGAAAAGATTATAGCCAGAGGCAGGAAAGAGTTCAATTACCCTAAAGAAGAAATCTATGAGGTAATTGAAAATGAAGTTAACACAATTAAAGATAGTTTTGATGTAACAGTCAGTGCAAACTTGAGAGGAACCACTCCAGATCCACTGATTGAAATCAGCAAAATACCAAATCTCGACATAATTGAAATCAACTGTCATTGCAGACAGGAAGAGCTTGTTGCAGTTGGCTGTGGACAAAGCATGCTACTCAGATCAGACTTGGAAGATTACATAAAAGAAGTTGTTAAAAAATCAGAATCAAAAGTTTCAATGAAAATGAGAGCTAATGTCGAAGGTGTTGACAACCTTGAAATAGCAAAATTGGCGGAGGAATGTGGAGTAGACTACTTGCATATTGATGCTATGAAAAAAGGCGTCAGAGATGCTGATTTTGATTTGATAAAACAAATAGCAGCTAACACCAATATTTTCATAATTGGAAACAATTCAATCAATTCCATTGCACAAACAGAAAAAATGTTAAATGCTGGAGCAAATGGAATTTCAATAGCTAGAGCCACCATTAGTGGAAAATTAAATTTTGATTTGAATGAAATTGAAATTTAATTAGTGTTACTTTTTTAAATCTATTTCTTAATCTATTTCTTAATCTATTTCTTAATCTATTTTAAATCATAATCTACTTTTTATTTCACCTATTTTTAATCATTTCCCATATTCCAAAAGACAAACTATATATTAAATGTTATGAATATATATTCATAATAAATATATATTCATAATGAATTTGTTTTAGGGTTCATTAAAATATAAATCCATTAGGAAATTTTAAGGAGAGAATAAATGGTTAGGCCAAAGATAGAAAGGAGAATTGTGAAAAAGCCTGATTACACTTGCCTAAAGCATGGAGATGTCTTGGAAAATGATCAAGACACCATTAAAATGAATCTTGATGAATTTGAAGCAATCAGATTAGGGGATTATCACAATATAAAGCAAAAAGAGGCTGCAGAATTAATGGGAATATCACAACCAACATTTCATAGAATCATTAACTCTGCAAGAAAAAAGACCGCTATGTCATTGATTGAAGGCAAAAAGATTGAAATAAACAATGAGAACTTTCAAGCAGAAGAAAAGATATACATCTGCAAGGATTGTGGATTTCAATGGAACAATCCCAAAAAGGAATACACAAACTGTCCTGACTGCAAGTCTCAAAACATTGAAATAATCAAGAATGATTTGGAAAAATCATCAACTCCTCAAATTTTCAATGTACCTGAAGCTTCAAAATATCCTTTGAATGAGAGACGTTCATTTGGAGGATCGGGAAGTGGAAGAGGACCATCAAAAGCATGCGAATGTCCTAATTGTGGACATATAGTACCAAAGATTAGAGGATTTCCATGCAGAAACATAAAATGTCCTGAATGCGGAACACCATTATGCGGTTCAAATCATAAGGAAAAAAGCTAATGAATTAAAATATAAAAAATAAAAAATATGTAAAAATATCAAAATTTATATTAATAATATCGTTTATAAATAATAAACATATAAATTAATAGATTAATATTTGATATAAAATCAAGATTAATATATTACATAAATTAAAAAAATTAAAAATTATAATTACAACTAATTATCAAGGTGGGCTTATGTCTTTCATAACTTTAAAAAATATTAATAAGTCATTTAATGGGGAACCAGTTCTTAAAGATATTAACTTAACAATAGAAGAAGGTTCTACCTTAGGTATTCTCGGTAGAAGTGGTAGTGGAAAATCTGTTTTAATCAACATGCTAAGAGGTACTAAAGAATATGCTCCAGACAGTGGACAAGTACTCTTTAACTTAGCAATCTGTGAAAATAAAAAATGCTTGCATGTTGAACCTGCTTCAAAGGCTGGCGAAAAATGTCCAGAATGTGGAGCTGAATTAAAAGCTAAGGAAATTGATTTCTGGAATGCTGACAGATTGGAAAAGGTTGCAATCAGAAGAAGAATTTCCATTATGCTTCAAAGAAACTTTGCATTATACGATGAACAAAGCGTAATTGAAAACGTATTGAATGCAATGGGTGACGAAGGCAGATACGAAGAAGAGAATATTTACAACGCTATTGACTTATTGGAAATGGTTCAAATGAGTCACAGGGTTACTCACATTGCTCGTGACTTAAGTGGAGGAGAAAAGCAAAGAGTTGTACTTGCAAGACAATTGGCTAAAAACCCAATGTTGCTTTTAGCTGACGAACCAACAGGTACATTAGACCCACAAACTGCTGAAAAGCTTCACCAAACCTTGATTGAAGGCGTAAAAGATGAAGGAATCAGTATGGTGATCACTTCCCACTGGCCAGAAGTTATGAATCAATTAGCTGATGATGCAATATGGTTAGATAAAGGGGAAATCATTGAACATGGACACCCAGATGTCATCGTTCCAAAATTCCTTGAAACCGTACCTCAAGCGGAACAAGTGGAAAAGGTTGAGCACACCGAAGAGATAATTAGAGTGAAAGACATTAAGAAACATTACTATTCCATTGAAAGAGGAGTGGTTAAAGCTGTAGACGGTGTAAGTTTAACAATCAATCAAGGAGAAATCTACGGTATTGTTGGACTTAGTGGATCCGGAAAAACCACCTTAACCAGAATGATGATTGGTTTGACTGAACCAAGTGCTGGAGAACTTGAAATCAAGTTAGGTGATGATTGGATTGACATGAAAAAACCAGGTCCATTAAACAGAGGCCGTGTAACTCCATACTTAGGTTTATTACACCAAGAATACTCATTATATCCTCACAGAGACATTTTAGGTAACTTGACTGATGCTATCAGTTTGAACTTGCCTGCAGAATTTGCAAAAATCAAGGCAGCGCATATCCTTGAAACTGTAGGATTTGAAAAGGAAAAATCCATGAGCATCTTATCCAAATGGCAAGATGAGTTAAGTGGAGGAGAAAGACACAGAGTAGCTCTTGCACAAGTGTTAATCAAGGAACCAAACATTGTCGTATTGGATGAACCAACAGGTACTATGGACCCAGTTACAAGAATCATCGTAACCAATTCCATCTTAAAGGCAAGAGACGAATTGGACCAAACCTTTGTAATTATTTCTCACGATATGGATTTCGTATTGGATGTTTGTGACAAGGCAAGCTTAATGAGAGGAGGAAAACTCCTCAGTACTGGAACTCCAGAAGAAATCGTTGCAGAATTAACTGGTGAAGAAAAAGCAGATATGATTAAGGATCACTAATCCTTTTTCTTTTCTTTTTTTATTTTTTTAATTTATTATTTAATTTACTTTTTTATAAATAAATAAATTATTTTTTATAAATCCACTATTTTTTATAGATAACAATTAAAAATTTGTTAACATAAATTATACAACTATTTTTAAAGATTTTCAATTATAATTAAAAACTTATATTAATATAAACAAACAAAATTATTAATGTTATAATAATTATTAAATTAATTAATTTTAATTTAATTAATTATTAATATCATATTCAATAATTAAAAATTCATTAATGAAAAAATTAAAAATATTTTATATTTATTATTTACAAATAGAGGAAAAATTATGGCATGGGAAAATTCACCGTCACATATTTGTAGAGGAGGAGATGTAAGAGGACTCGCATTCTGTTGTCCTCCTGTAAAACCTTGCCCTATTATGGGAGCTTTAAAAGAAGTTGGATTAACTCCTCAAGAATTCTTAGACATTAAACAAAAATTTGCAAGAGAAACTAGATTAGGCGAAGGTCCTGCAACCTGTTTCGGATCACTCGTATGGTGTTGTAAAACTTCAAAACCTTGTCCTTTAAGAGACATGACCTTAAATCAAATAGGCATGAGCGAAGACGAATATATGAATCTCAAAAAGGAATTGTCTGAAGTGATTTTAGCAGCAGGAACACCACCTACCTCAAATGAAGCAGTATTTGCACTTTCACAAACCTTTGACATAAGTGAAGCAGAAGCTGAAAAAGTTCTTGCAGACTGTAACAATGACTTAAGAATGGCTGTAAAACTATTAAAACTTAAACAATTAGAAGAAAAATAAACATTTTCATCTAATGTTATCCAATCAAAATCAATTGAACTAAAAAAAATGATGTGATAATATGGGAAAAACTTCTCTTTTCTTTGAAGTGGAAAACAAGAATGTCTTTATTTTAGGCACTGGAGAGGTAGCTACAAGAAGAGCACATCGCTTTTTAGATAAAGGAGCCAATGTGATATTGGCAGGAAATTCAATTGATGAGGAATTAACTAAAAAAGGAGCTATTTTAACACCTTTAAAAGACCTTGATGAAATGGTTAAATGGAGTGACATAGTGATTACCGCAAGCGGTGATGAAAAGCTATGCGAATACATCGCATCCATCAGCCAAGGAAAATTAATTAACAGAGCAGACAAACCTGATGAAGGAAATATAATAGCCCCTACAAGTTTCTTGATAGATGATATCGAGATATCCATTTACACAAATGGGCAAAGTCCTTTAATGGCTAGAGAACTTAGAAAGAAAATACAATCAATCATTACAGAAGAGGATATCCTTGAGATAAAGCTTCAAGATCATGCAAGAAAAATCCTTAAGGAAAAAGTAGATGACCAAAAGGTGAGAAGGGAATATCTTGAGAGTATTCTAAACAATGAGAAAATTAAGAATTGCCTAAAGGAAAACAAATTAGATGAAGCTAAAAGGCTTGTAGAAATCATAATTAACTCTGACTTATCATAAAATAAAGGAGACTCAAAATTGATAATCAATATACGTGTAGACCATACTCTTGCAGATATAGAAACTATGGAAAAGGTATCAAAAGACTTAAAAAAACTCTTTTCCACTTTAAAAGAACAAATAGACATTAAAGAATATATTGAAATCAATACATGCAATAGATATGAGTATTTCCTTTATACCGATGATTACAATGAACTTGACTTAGACTGCGAAAACAAATATGTCATAATACAATATAGTGATGAAGCAGTTTTGCATTTATTCAGAATGACCTCCGGTTTGGAATCCCTGATTATCGGTGAAGACCAAATCTTAGGGCAAGTTAAGGATTCCAAAAGGAAAAGTGAAAAGGAAGGTCATTGCGGCAAGAAATTGGATGCCGTTTTCACAAAGGCAATCCATGTTGGTCAAGTTGTAAGAAACAAGACTAAAATCAATCAGGGGTCAATTTCCATCGGTTCAGCGGCTGTTGATCTTGCAGAAGAAAATCTCGGAGATTTGCAAGATAAGAATGTACTTGTTATTGGTGCAGGAAAGATGGGAACCCTTGTTGCTAAGGCATTGGCTGAAAAGAACTTGAAAGCTATTTTTGTTGCAAACAGAACTTATTACAAAGCTATTAAACTGGCAGAGGAACTTGATGGAGAAGCAATTCTCTTTGATAACTTGGAAGAAAAGTTACTCAATGCAGATCTTGTAATCAGTTCCACTGGAGCGCCTCATGCAATCATCAATAAAGCAAGGCTATTGAAAGTATTTGATGAAAAAATACCTAAAAAGATCGTTTTCATTGATATTGCAAATCCAAGAGACATTGAAGAGGATGTGAAAGAAATAGGCATTGACTTATTTAACATCGACGACTTAAGGGGAATTGCAGAAAAAAATAAAAAGCTTCGTGAGAAAGAGGTTATCGAAGCAGAAAAGATAATCAAAAATGAGTTTGATTTACTTAAAGAATCCTTTAATTTAATTGAAATAAATTCATTACTTGGTAGTTTAAGAGAGTCTATGGAAGAGATAAGGCAACGTGAGAGCCAAAAAGGCATAGTTAAACTAAATAGTATAGATGCGAAGGATATAAAAACCATAGATAAGATGACTCAGTCCATAGTCAACAAAATATTTTATGACATTTCTGAAAACATCAGAAAAACAGCAAAAAATAATGAAGAGGACTACATAAGAATATGTGAAATGATTTTAAAAGGAGACTGAAACTTAAAAACCTTAAAAAAATAATTTTATAAATCTTAAATATATAAAGTATTAAAATAGTAGATTAAGTCTTAAAATAGTAATTAAATCTTAAAAAAAGAGTTTTATAAATAAATTTAAAAAACTAATAAAAAATAAAGAAAGGATGTTTTTTATTCAAACATTCCTTTAATTTCTTCTTTTTTGTATTTATTGAGATCCAATGCAAAATAAATATCATCCATTGTTACTTTTTCTTTATCGTTTATAATTGCATTGTGAAGAGCTGTTTTCAATATTTTTTCCTTAATGTCTCTGCCAGACATTCTTTTGGAAAGCTTTACTAATCTCTCAATATCCAAATCATAATCGATTGGGAAAGTGTTGAGATTCAACTCAAAAATTTCTCTTCTTTCATCATCATTTGGAAGCTTGAATTCGATTTCCTCTTCAAAACGACTTCTGATTGCAAAGTCAATTGAAGATGGGTTATTGGTAGCTGCAATTGTTACAACACCATCATTTGGATTTATTCCATCCATTTCAGTTAAAAGGGAATTTACAATTTCAGAAACATCCCCTCTCAATGATTGGAATGACCTATGCAATGCAATTGCATCAATTTCATCAATGAAAATCAAGGATGGGGCTGATTTCAATGCAGTCTCATATAAATCATGAATCTTATTTGCTGCATCTCCGACATGGTCTCCAATTAATGAGGTTGCCTTGACCAAGAATAAGTTGATGTTCAATTCATTTGACAATGCTTTTGCAAGCATGGTTTTACCAGTTCCTGGAAGACCATAGAACAGAACATTCCTAGGAGCCCAATTGCCAAACTTCTCAGGGTCTTGAAGATACTTGTAAATTAGTTTTGATTTCTTTTTAGCATTCTCTTGACCTACAACATCATCAAAGAAAACATTGGATTTTACTCTTTTTATTGAATCATGCTTTTCAACATCTGGAATGACAATTTCTATTGAAGTGTTTTCTCCGATAACTGAGTCTTCAGGATATGCAGTTATGATTTTGAAAGCAAAATCTGGAATGATCTTTTGATCAAAAAGATAGGAACCTGTTCTAACTGATGTGCCACTCCATTGATCTATAGCATACTGTTCAAAAAGAACCTTATCAGATATCTCTAAATTAGGCCCTTCCAATAATCCAAAATTGAAAGGATAACCTGCAGTTTCCAAAACAAGAACCTGAGTCTCAATCTCACTGAAACTAGCCCTATTTTTAATAGAAACCTCTGATTTCTTTTTGCTTGAACTTTTATTTTCAGATTTCACATTTATCACATCAAAATCAAATGTTTAAAATAATTAAAATTTTTTTATGAATGTTTAGATTACTTAATATATTTTTAACATTATTTAAATATTTTCATAAAGTAATTAAGTTAGATCATCTAAATTAGACTGTCATAAAGCTGTTTCATTCTTAAGGCATCTTGGTCAATTAATGGAGTTTCACAAATAATTGTTGCTTTCCAATCGTTTTCAATCAGATTCAAAAGCAAATCCTTAATGTGTGGACCATACTCATCATCTTCAGCTAAAGTATGGTGCTTCTTTTCACCCTTGTCAGTATACTCAATTGTAGTGAAATGACAATGCAATCTATCAATGTCCAGATTGTCTTCAAGTTTTGAAAATATGCAATTATAATCCTCTTTTTTATTTAAGATTCCTCTTCCCCTTGCATGAACATGAGCAAAGTCAATTGTAGGCTCAAAGTGGTCAAAACTGGCACACATTTCTATGATTTCATCAATGTTTCCTAATTGAGAACGTTTTCCAGTTGTCTCCGGCGCAAAGGTAAAGTTTTCTATCCCTTCCTCTTCACATCTTTCAAGGAGTCTTGTGTAAGTCTTTTTAGCTAAATCCATACAGGTTTCAGGTTTTCTGCCTGAATAAAATCCGGGATGGAATACAAGCCTATATGCTCCCATGAATTCTCCGACTTTAGCAGATTGGGCCAATCTATCTATTGTGCTTTCTATTTTTTCTTCCTCTTTAGAACAGACATTCACATAATAAGGACAATGCATAGACATTAAAACTCCATTCTCTTCTGCAGATTCCCTAAGTTTAAGTGCAGAGGATTCTCCAATTCTAACACCATAAGTGGACTGGTATTCAAATGCATATAATCCTAAAGGCCCTAAAAATTCCGGAGACTTATGTGCTTTTCCATTGAATTCTATTGGTTTTCCAGCTGGACCAAAAATAACCTTATCTTTCATAAAAACACCACAACGAATTAAAAAATGATAAAATATAAAAAAATGAAATTAAACCAATTAAATAGAAATTAAACAAATTAAATAGAAATTAAAAATTTTATGATTTAGAAAAAAAGTAAGAAAATTAAATAGAAAAATCTATTTAATTAATCATATCTGAAATTATGTTGATTTATAAAATTCCCATAGCTTTGTTGGTTTTAGCAATGGATTTTTCATTGTCAGATTCCATTTCCAACATTGCACGGATAGCATCTACGTTTTCAGGCACTACATCAGATTCTTGGTGTACTGCTTGCATGTAGAACAATTCATTGCCTACAATGTTAATGGATTCTTTCCATACTGGAATCTCATATAAATCGTTTCTGCTTCTTCCTAAATCTTTAGCATATTCCATAAGTGCTGCAGTTGAGTCAAGGCCAGCAGCAGCTTCAACCACCATAACTCTAGAACGTTTTTCAAGTACATCGATTACTTCATCATTAGTTACTTCATTGCCAATTTCAACCATTAGGTTGTGTTGGTGCATTAAAGTGGTAGGTACAAGTAAAGCCATTGTAGTAACGTCGATGCCTTTCATTACAGTCTGTACATCAGGACCATGGTGAGAAGGCACTTTTGGAGGGTTAGGAACAATAGCGTTAATAGGGCCTTTTTTGATTTCAGAAGGGTCAGATCCTCTTCTAACCATTACAGCACGAACTTTTTTAATGTCAACTAATGGATTAAGAGTGTGTAAGGTACGGGTTAAACCGGTAGTGTTACAGGACACTACTCTTGCATAGTCTGCACCATATGAATCATCATAGTTAGAAAATGAGTTGAAGGATAATCCAGTTAATTCATGGTCTTCTCCACCTTGGTAAATAGCTTTTACACCTGCTTTTTTATACATTTCAAGGTTTTGAGGTCCGATGTTTCCAGGAGTACAGTCAACTACAATGTCTGCTTCTTGAATCATGTCTTCAACAGTACCTGCTATTTCAATTCCTGCTTCTTTAAAGAGACCTTCCCTTTCAGGAATTCCAATGTATAAAGGATATCCTTTTTCTTCTACAGCAGTTCTTGCTTCAAAGTTTGGCCTGGTCTTACTTACACCAATGATTTTCATATCATCTTGAGCAGCTACAGCATCAGCCACTCTTTTACCTATAGTTCCAAATCCATTAATAGCTACAGATTTCATTTTTAAACTTCCTTTATGAAATTAAATTTATATAAACTCATTAAATTCAATAAATATATAATTTAATTTTTATTATTTAATCTATATATAATTTAATATTTAATCTAAAAAATATGGCTTAAAACAAGAAAATAAGTGATATCTTTTGTTTTATTCTAATAAAACTATGCCATAGCAGAAATAACTATTGTTTTCTTCAGCTATTCCTAGAATGTCATAGCCATTATTTTCAATAGTCTTATGAATGTCAACACCACAAGCTTCACCAGATGGACGGGCCTCAGCGGGATACTTGCATTTCTTCAAATTACATTCCTCCTCTTTGAATTGCAAACCATACAAGGACCTGCACCCATACCAAAAACCTTATAATAACCAAAATGAGCACAGCAATTCTCGATATCAACTGATATTTTAGAGATTCCTCCAATATCATCTTCAATTGAAGCCAAACTGATTTCAAATAAAATGGCAGTTTCATATGAATTTACCATACCAATAAATTCCTCTGCTTTTGGAGTATAAGGTGGACATACAAGTGTTTTACCGTAGTTAGGGCACCCTATTGACATTTTAATCTTGTCCATGGCTCAACCACAATAGTGCTTGTGTCGATATATTCAAATTTAAAACCTTTATAATCCTTTGTTAAATCCTCAATTTTCACTCTTAATTCATCTAAATCAATCATAAAATCACTCCAAATTATAAACATCCTCATTAAGTTTATTTAAATAAATTTTGAATTGTATCATTAATAAAAATTTTTTAAATTTATAAATTAAAAAAGTAAAAGCAAAATGAAATAAGTTTAGAAACAATTAAAAATAAATAAAAAATTTAAAAATTAAAAAAGAAAAAGAAGAAATAAAAGAGAGAAATAAGAGCGATAAAATAATAATAATAATAATAATAATAATAATAATAATAATAATAATAATAAAATTATTGAAATAAAATCCATCCTTATTTGATTAAAATCATGTTTTTTGATTTGAATATCTTTTGATTTGATTTTTGAATTTTATCTCTTGATTTGATAATTTTTTCATCTAATTTTTGAATTGAATTTTTGATCCTAAATCTGATTCATTAAACTTTCGATATATTATTCTAAATAATTGATAAAAGATAAAGAAATAAAAGACTAAAATTAATACAACCCATGATAAACCTTTAAACATATCCATTTATATCCCTCCACTTTTAAATAATAAATCATGAACCTTTTTTAAGAAATTTTATAATTGATTTAACCAAAAACATAAACTTGAACTAAGATATAGGTATACCCTTATAGGTATACCTTTTTTTGAAAAAAATATAATGTACTAATAACCATTATATTCTGGAATAATATTCTAAAATAGTAGCAACATCATTGATAGCTTCGTCACTTTCACCTGCTTCAATTGCATTTCTAATACAATGTTCAAGATGTCCTTCTACTATAATATGGCCTACTTTATGTAAAGCAGACTTAGAAGCATTTACTTGCATTAAAATATTTTCACAAGGAATATCTTCTTCAATCATACGATCAATAGCGTTTAACTGTCCGATAATTTTATTAATTCTTCTGTGAAGATTATCTAAATCCATACATTGTTTCATAATAACACCTTAAAATTTTTTTTGAAATATCCAAATATACCCATTGAGGTATACCTAATGCTAATGTTGAACTTTCTAGTATATAAAGGTTTTGGAAAATATTGAAAAAAATAGTAAAAATCCAAATAAACAATAATAACAATGACAATAATAAATAAAAAAATCAGTGAAAACAGTTAATCTAAAGAAATTTAAAGAAATTTAAAGAAAATAAAAAGAATAAAAAAAGAAAAAATAAATTAATTAAAAAACTAATTTATTATAATTGTCCAAATTGTCTTAATTTCTCTGGGAAATATGTATCTACTACATATTCAAGACCATATTTGGAGAAAGATTGCTGTTCTGCTTTTTTACCAATCTTAAGCATTTTCTTAATCTCGGTTTGCCAGAACTCAGTTTGATACCTTGGGTCTTTTGAAAGCTCTTTCAATCTCAATACATCGATATCTTTCAATGGGTCTGTTGGAAGATCATATTCAATGATATCACTTGCAGTTACTCCTAAGAACTTAGCATCAGGAGTAGCCAAATCATGATTAACGTGAGCTAACTTTGCACTTCCGGATATAATTACCTGTCCAATGTGGAATCCCCAAGGGTCTCCGTCGTTACAGATATATACAGGAAGGCCTAATTCTTCATTAACCCTTTTGATAAATCTTCTTGTTGCACGAGCTGCTTGACCTTTAAGACCTACAATCAAACAATTGAATCTGTTATGAGCATCCTCTTGAACTAACCTATGGAACATCCCCATGGTTTCCACTGCAAGTACAAAGTCTGCGCCACAATCCAACAATTCAACTTGGTCAATGGTTGGTGAAATGGTATAACCGGATTTACCTGCTCTTGCAGCATTGATTTCAAAATCACCATCAAGCAAGGTAATGTCTCCATAAACTGATGCACCGTCTTCCTCAGGCATTAATCCTAAATCTTCACGAGTAGCACCTAATGCAACTTCCAAGTCCTCACCAACAATGTTGGATTCCTGTTGGTTATTGAATTCAATACCCCAACCTTCAGAGATATAATACATTTCCCTGATAGTTGCAGTTTTGTCTCTCAATACCAAATCCTTACAGAAGTTTGCAACATAAACCATTTGTCCTAATTTTCTGATTTGCTTTACATTTCCAAGAGATCTTTTACCGAATCTGTCTCCAAGAATGTAATAACGTTTATCTGGGTCGTAAACAATGTTTCCAGTACCTCTAGAAGGAATTCTTAAGGTAGGTACTTTTTCCTTTTCAACATCCTCTATGATTTCTTGACCGAAAGCTTTGAGTTTATTGAAAGTGTATTGTCTCCTTTGCTCTTTATGAGTATGTTTATGAGTAGTAGTTTCTTCAGCCATCTAATCATTCCTCCTGGTCTTCTGAGTCAAACAATGTAGACTGTCCAGTTTTTTTAGATTTTTTCTTTTTAAGTTTCTCATCGTCCAATAATGCTTCATCTAAATCAGATTCTTGAACTCTGTCCTTACGGCTTGAATGTTCCTTGTCTACAACATGACCGAATTCATCAAGCTCTTCAAGTAATGAATCTACGTAGTCTTCCTCTTCTATCTCTTCTTCAACCTTTTCACCCATCAATTCTGCTAATGCTCTTCTTGTAACTTTAGCAAGAACTGGTTTATAATCTGGAACACCAGTTTCAGCAAGTGATGCTGCCTCTTCAATGATAACAGGAACATAGTCTTCAAATATTTTAGATCTCATAGCTTTTTCCTTTTCCGCTTTTTTGGATCTGATATGCCTTTGAAGTTTTCTTGCTATTTTCATGGTAGCTTGTCTAATCTCATGAACAATCTCAGGTTCCGGTGCAATACTTTGCTTACCAGTGGATAAGTAAGGAACTTGAGTGGAAATAATGTTTACAAACAAGGTGAGTGGAGTGTTATCCAAGTCTCTGAGACCATATCTTCTCCAATCAATAGATTTCAATGCTTCTGTAATAGCACAGCTTCCTGCATCAAAAGTCAATGGGACTCTGTTTGCAAATCTTAAGATTTCAGATTTTCTTTGTTCATTTACAATTCTACCAGCATCTCCACCATAAGCAATACCCGCTTCTACAATGAATGCTACACCACCTTTATAGGTAACAGGAGCTCTTGTAATTGTAGTGATGAATTCAGGTTTCAATATTAATTTCATACCTTTTTCGATTTGCTCTTCACCAATAGGAATAAGACCAGAAGTAGGAGGTGCCATGAATTTCATTTTTCCAAATGCTTCTACAATAGCTTCTGCTTCAGCCCAAGTCATGCTTTTTGGACGTTTTTTCATGTCAATACCAGTGATGTCCTGAAGCTCTTTGATCTTCTTGGAGGACATTCTTGATAAATTGGTAGTTAACATGCTTTTGAAGTTTCTCTTATCAGTGGTTTTTGCAATGTGAGTAATGTCATCTGCAGTAACACCTTTAGGGTGAGGCAATACTTCTTTAGGTAAGACTGGAACAATTTCTGCTGCTCTTTTAAAGATGTATTTATGACCTTTAGGATCCCTAAATGTAATTTTTGCATGAGGGTTAGCAATCATGGTTCTACGAATGTACTCAAATGCACCTTGTTCTGCTAATGAATAGGACACCTCTTTAAAATGAAGTTGGATACAAACACCAGTGCTTTCTGGAGTGAAATGTTCAGTTTTAATGATATCTCCAACGTTGTTTTTTACATCCATCTTAAATTCCATTTTAACTCCTTTGAGCTCACCATCCTCGTTCCATCCGGAAATTACATGAGTGGACTCACCAGTAGTCATCTGGGATAAAAGTACACAACCACTACAACCTAAACCTTGTTGTCCTCTTGATTGGATGTTTCTAAATTTGGAACCTGCAAACATCTGACAGTATACTTGAGTTACAAATTCCTCAGGAATACCTGGACCATTATCTGAATGTCTTAAAAGATAATGCTCTTTTCCGAGTTGCTTCAAATCAATTCTAATTTCAGGCAAAATCCCTGCTTCTTCAGCAGCGTCAAAACTGTTTGTAATCAATTCGTGAAAAACAATGGTTAAAGATCTGATTTTGCCAGAAAATCCTAACATCTGTTTATTTTTTCTAAAGAACTCTGATGGAGTTAATTGGTCAAAATTCTCAAAGAGTTCTTGCGCTTGTTGAGACAAATTAAACCTCCTTTACATAGTTTTTAATTAACATGGGAATTAATTAAACTAAAACATTAAATAATTAAAGATTAATTAATCAATAATACTTAATTATTTAAAGTACTGAAATTTTCATAAAAATTTCCCTTAGAAAACATATGAGGATTTTTTATATGGTAATGTAATCATAAATAGCATATATTTAATAAATATTTTATTAAAAATATACAAACATTATTTTTATGGAAAATTTTTATACAAAAATGAAAAAATTACTAAAATTTTAGACAACCCCATAAGTAAAATATTTTAAAAGTATGTCAAAAATATAGTAAATATATCACTATATATACATATGTTGTTGAAAGTATATAAAAGTTTTTAATTACTATCAAAATTTTAATAAAAAAATCTTCACATAGCCTAAAAATTTAAGCTAAATATAATTAAATTACATCACATCAAAAAATATTGTTAAAAATATTAAACCATACATATATCTCTAATGAAAAATAACAATTAATTAAGAAAATTGATTCGGACAAATAAAAACAATATCAATTTGCAAAAAATAAAATTAATGAAAACAGATATTAGAAATAACTTTAGAAATAAAATTGATTTAAACTTAAGAAATCAAAAAATAGAAAAAATAGAAAAATAGTAGAAAGAAAAAAATAAAAAAATAAAAAATCAAGATATGATTGAATGCATAAAAAAAATAAAAAAAATAAAAAAAGTAAAAGAAAAAATTTCTAATCTAAGTTTATTAATCTAAGTCATCACGGAATTGAATTTCATCTCTTTCAATTCCAACAACTTCCTTGAACTCTTTCATTTTACGTTCATTCTTCTTATTTTCTAAAAATGCATAGACAGACTTATGTCTTGATCCATTGAGAATCATTTCAACTGCTTCCTTAGCAACCATCACATTTTGAAGTTCACCAATCAATGAAACAGTCTTTCCATAAATAGCCATATCCACTTCAGCCATATCAACGATTATTTCTCTGGTTTTTCCATCTTTTCCAATTATCCTACCTTTGTATCTTGCCATAGCCTTTTTGGATTTTCCAACATACAAAGGCAATTTGATTATTTCCAAATAAGTATCATCTTTATTTAATTTTAATGCTACACGAGGATTGAATCCACGAGCAATAGCTTTTACAATATGATTTGCTTTCCATACACCAAGAGGATCTTCCATATTTTCATTAGGATAAATAGCTACAGTGCATTCCTCACTATCAATATCCAAATGAGTATTGGTTGCATTTTCAATTAATTGTTTGGTTTCTCCTTTTGTTCCAATTAAAGCACCTACTCTATCTGCAGGAACTCTAAGATAATCGGTTTCCGGCAATTTATTCACCTCTTTGATTTTTTTAATAAATTCATTCACAATTATATATTAAATATTTCAATTAAATTTAATAAATATTTTGTTAAATTAATCTTTTAATAGAATTGATATTTAAAATTAAAAAACACCCAAAATGGAAACCTAATTGGAACTTAAAAATATTTATTTAATATTAATAAAAAATAGGTTTCCTAAGAGCATTTGAAAACTAATATTTATCAATTAGCCCATCTAAGAAAGTTAAGATAAGTTTTAATAAATTATTCTTTTATTAAACGATTGGTTAAATCTTCAATGGAAGTGTCTACACCCATCTTTTTAAATTCAAAACTGATGTTTTTTATGTCTCTTTCAAGCAGTTCACGAGCAATTATGTGGTCTTTCACTACAGATTGGGAAACATCAATAATCACTGGCTCTTCATCGAAATTCAGAATATTATAGCTTGATAAGTCACCATGAATCAAATTTGCCTTGTTTATGAACTTGTCCATTTGATCCACTAATTTTTCATAGAAATCCTTTGGATCTTGTGGAGGCAAGTTTTTCACGGTTGGTGCAGGATTTCCATCCTCATCACCAATGAATTCAATAATCAAAACATTGTTTAAGCTTGTAATGGCTTCCGGAACATTCACGCCTGCATCCTTAAGCCTTGTCAAATTCCTATATTCCTTATTTACCCAATTGTTTATGAGTTGCCTTTTATTGCTTGAGCGGACATTGAAACGAGGGTCTCCTGCAATATAATATTGCATTTTCTTAAAGTCAGAAGTGGCTATCCTATAAATCTTAACAGCAACAATAGAGCCATCATCCTTAATTCCCTTCAATACATTAGCTTCCTTTCCAGTGCTTATAGCACCATTTAAAACGTCTAAATAACCTTGATTAGCTAATTTATAAAGCACTTGCAATGTTGCCTTATCAAAGATTTCACTGGATACCTTCCTATCATCGGAATCCTTAATTCTCTTTTGTGAAATCAATTTCTGGACTTCTGCATCCGCTTTAGCCACTCTTGGATCCTCTTCCATAAAAACACCGTTTGAAAATTAGATAAAAATTTAGAAGTAGTTTAGAATAGAATATTTAAAAAATAAAGTAAAATTTGGGTAAAAAAAGAAAGATAAAAAAGTAAATCAGCAGATTTACTTATTTACATAGTCAAATAGCCTTTTCTTTCAAGCCAGTTTGATTCAGTTCTTGTGTATCTCCAAATTACATCAGCTTTTTGGTCTGATTGGAAATCCCATGGTTTTACAAGAACGACATCACCTTCACGTATCCAAATTCTCTTTTTCATTTTACCTGGAATACGTGTCATTCTGATATTACCATCAGCACATCTTACTTTAATTTTTCCATGACCCATAATTTGTTCTACTACTCCCGGAATTTCTCCTTTTCTAGGAGTACGTACTCTTCTGTATTCTTGTTGATCGTTATTTTGTGGTTTATTCAAAAATTCTCCTCCTGCTCATTCTCCAAATATTTAATAACACATCATTTTCATAAATCAGTTAAATAAATCATATATAATAAATAATATTTGATTAAACAATTTCTAATAAACTGTGAAATTATATAAAAATATTGTTTAAAAAATACCACTAATAATTTATTATTATATATTATATATTTCTTAATATAAATACTAACAAGATAATTTATAAAGGTTTTGATTTTTTTAGATGAAATTTTTATAAATTTAAACAAAAAACATAATATAAAATATATCAATTAATATACTATTAAATATAACATATTATTAAAAAATATTATTTATAATAATTTTCAAAATATTTTCAAAATAAATTAATTTTTAAAATTTTAAAGGTAATACAATGGGTGTAGAATTTTTAAAGATAAAAGAAGTAGATGAAGCAAAAGAAATCATTAATGAAAAGTTTAATGAATACTATACTCCACAATCTGAAATCATTGATATAGCAGAAAGCAATAATAGAATCACATTCAGCAGAATCGAAAGTAAAATCGATTTTCCACCATTTAACAGATCACTTAAAGATGGTTTTGCAATAAAATCTGAAGACAGCTATGGTGTTAATGAAGAAAATCCTAAAAAGCTTAAAGTCATTGACTTTTTAGAGGCAGGATCATTCACTGATAAAACTGTAGAAATTGGAAAATGTGTGGAGATAAGCACTGGTGCACCAATTCCAGATGGTGCAGATGCTGTTGTAATGGTGGAATTCTCCAATAGGCCAGAAGACAATGACGAGCTTGAGGAAGATGAGATTGAAATATTGACAAGTGTGACTCCTTCCCAAGACATTGGGCAAAAGGGTTCTGATGTTAAGAAAGGACAGACAATTCTTGAAGAAAACATTTTGCTCAATCCTCCGAAAATAGGAGTGATAGCTGCTCAAGGAATAGACACTGTTGAAGTGTATAAAAAGCCTAAAGTTGGAATCATATCTACTGGAAATGAATTATTGACCAATCAGGAAGAATTGAAACCTGGAAAAATCTATGACGTTAACAGTGAAATGATTAAAGCAGGGGTGGACAACTGTGGAGGAGAAGGAGAATGCTTAGGTATCGTTAAAGACGTTTATGATGATTTGAAGACAAAAATTCAAGACTCATTGAAGGAATGTGACATCTTGCTCTGCTCTGGCGGAACCTCTGCAGGAGTTGGAGACAATATAAGACATATCCTTGACGAACTTGGAGAAGTTCATATTCATGGAATTACTGTACAGCCTGGAAAGCCAACCATTTTAGGAGTGGCTGATGGAAAGATAGTCATTGGGCTTCCTGGAAATCCTGTTTCTGCAATTGTAATCTTCAATGTATTCGTTGCACCAGCAATCAAGAAGTTAGCAGGATACAAAGATGAGGAAGAGCAAAGAACAATTAAAGGAACTTTGAAAAAAAGAATCCATTCCCCAATTGGAAGGATGCAATATCAATTGGTTAGAGTTGAAGGCAATGATGTGATTCCTATATTTAAAGACTCTGGAGCAATATTCTCACTTGCAAGTGCAGCAGGATATACAAAAGTCTCTAAACAGACAGAATTGCTTGAAGAAGGAGAGGAAGTTGAAGTAATTCTCTTTAACTAATTAAAATTAAATTAAAAAAATAAATTTAAAAATAAAAATTATAATTCAATTATAAATTACAATTAGATTATAAATTATAAAAAAGATATAACATTATAATTATCAGGTGTAAACATGGAAATTAAAGAAAAAACTATGGAAGATCAAAAAGTAGCTATTATGAATTATAAAGGAGCTCTAAAAGATATGGATGTTTTGGTTTCTAAACTAACCGGTTGGATTGAAGTTGAAGAAATCGAAACTGCTGGAGACTTATTTGCAATTTTCTACAATAATCCAAGAACCGCTAAGGAAAATGAAGTTGTATACGATGTAGGAATTCCAATCAATCCCAAATTAGACCCTGATGAAACCGAAGAAATAAGAATCGTAACCCTAATTGAACACAAGGTATTGTCTGGAATCCACAATGGAAGTTTAGATAATATTCAAGAAAGCTATAACATTATGGCAGAATACTCCATTGAAAACAAATACGACATTATCGGCTCCCCTAAAGAAATTTACATAAAAAACAAATACGAAGTGGATAATGAAGATGACTTGGTAACTGAAATTCAATTGCCAGTTATCAAGATGGGATAAATTATCCCATAACCCCTAATCTTAAAAATTTAAAAATTCAAATTCTATTAAATCTACTGAAGGAATGATAAAATGGCTAAAGAGAAAACTAAAAAAATGACTAGAAAGGAAGAGGAAAAACTTAATGAAAAAGTAGATAAAATAATAGAAAAAAACTTTGCAGACTTCTCATCTCAAGATGAGCTTGAAAACTTTATCCAAGATGCATTTGACACTAAAACCTCTAAATTCAATAAGAACCTAAAGCAAAAGGAAAAGGAAATCAATAAAAAAGTGTCAAAAGCATATAAAACAGACACTAAAAGAATCGATAGAAAAATGAAGGAATTGGATAAGAAAATCAATGCAAGATTTAAAAATTTATAAAAAATTAACTAAAAAAATTATAAAATTATAAATTAAAAAAATAAATTGATTAAATTAATTAAAAAAATAAATAAAAAAAATAAAAAAACTAATTTTTCGGTGGGATTAATTACCCACAACTCTTACATCATGTAAAAGCAATTTAGGAATAATGAAAGATCCTCGTTGCTTTGTCTCTTCACCTACAGCTACAGCATCACCTAACAAGTCATAGATATTACCAGAAATCATGGCTTTTTTAATAGGTTTTTTGACTCCTTTATCAATTAAAAAGGAATTGCTTGCTTCCACTGAAAAATCACCAGTGATAGGATTTGCGGTATGTGCACCTAAAACATCAGTGACTAGGAATGCATCATTTATTTCATCTTCCATTACATGATCTTTAAAGTCAAAAATAATATTTGAACCGCTTACAGAAGGAGTTCCTGCATATGAACCTCTAAATCCGTTGGAAGTACTTTTAACTCCATCCTTATTTGCAGTGTAAATATCATATAAATATCCTTTAAGGACACCTTCTTCAACTAAAGCAGTTCTTCTTGAAGCGGTTCCCTCATCATCACTAACTCCAGAGTTCAAACCGCCATCTACTGTGCCGTCATCATAAATGGAAAGACCTTCAGTTACTATTTTCTCACCGATTTTACCAGCAAGTCTTGACCTTCCCCTTTGAACATTATCTGCACTGAAACCACTCATGAATGTAGATAGAAGGCCAGTTACTGCATGATAATCTAATATGACATCCTTATCTGAAGTTTCAATATGTTCCCCATCTAATGAGGACTTTGCCAAATCGCATAAGTCTTCAGCTAATTTGATTCCATCCAAATCATAAAGACATGAGGAAACTGAGTCATAAGCAGTTGCCAAATCGCCATCTTTAATGGCATTAATTGAAACGCCTAATGCAAAGCCGGTTGACTTGTCATAAGCTTCAACACCATTGGAATTTACAATCAAGACCTCACCTTCTGCTGCTGAAAATCCGCCGGAAGTGGTTTGACAGCCATTATCTTCAATGCAGTTTAAAACAGACTTGAAGGAACTTGTAAGTTCATCCAAATCAATTTCCTGGAACTTCTTATCAAAAGTGCCATTGATTTTAGGCAATTTTTCCACTTGAGAAAAAGAAAAGTTTTCATCCTTTGAATTAAGTTTAGAGTTCAAATAAGCATTTTCGCAAGTCTTTGCAATTTCACCCATATTTGATGTGAAAGCAAAACCTACAGAACCGTCTTTAATAACTCTTATACCAATGCCTAAACTAATTTCCTCTTTTGCAAAATTCAAATCAGTCTTTTGGGAATCCAATTGAAGCAATTCAGTATTTTCCAAATAGATTTCATAATTGTCTGAATACTTTGAAATTTCCCTTTTTGCCTCTTCAGCCAATTCATATAACATATTATCACGCAATAAATGATATAAATTAAAATAAAAACTTAAAAATTTAGAAATTTAACCTAATTTTAATTATTTCTCGTTAAAAACAAATTTATCAATAGCTTCTGCCACTCCATCACCATACTTATTCTCACAAACATAATCAGCCATCTCCTTTAGCTCATCACATGCATTAGCCACTGCGACCTTAAATCCTGCAACATGTAAAAAGTCAATGTCATTTTCACTATCTCCAATGCACATAATGTTTTCAATATTATAATCCAAGAGCTTAGCCAATTCGGAGAGTCCAGTACCCTTATTAACTTTAGGGTCTGTTAAGTGAAGTGCAAAACCACTATCATAAACTATCACATCAAAGTCTTGGAGTAGCTCTTTAAGTGGCTCTGAATCCATATTCTTATAGAAACAAATTTCAGACACTCTTGCATCGGAATCCTCTACAATCTTAAATGGAATATCATCACCAAATTTATCAAGTAAAAAGTCATAAGCCTTTTGAGCTTTGGAAATGTCTCCTAAAACAATTACCCTGTTGTCATTATATCCATCTTTATAAATAACTCCCCCATTTTCACAAACCATTCCTCCAGTAGTTCCAACAAGTGTAGCCACTGCATAGGTAAAGTGTGAAATGTTTCCAGTAGCAATGATAACTGGAATTCCTGCATCTTCAGCTTTACGAAGAGCATCCAATGCACTATGACAAACTCTTCTTTTTCCATCTGTAATTGTTCCATCAACATCTACAGCTATCGCTTCTATTTTTACCATATTTTCAAATCCTTAAATTGAGCTAAAATTGAAAAATTATAAAATTTAATCATTTGGAAAACTTATCTGCTATATCTGTGAGCAATGTTACAGGTTCCTTCCTTACTTACCATACATGCACCAATCGGGTGCATTGGATTACATGCCTTTCTAAACAATTTGCAGTCAGTTGGTTTTGCCATACCTCTTAAGATAGGTCCGCAAATACAGCCTTTAGGAGCTTCGGTAACATCTTTCACTTCAATGTCATATTTCTTTCTTGCATCCCACTCAGCAAACTCATCATTAACTTCAAGAACTGAGTTAGGAATTTTTGGGAAACCTCTCCATTCTCTGCTTTCCACATGGAAAACCTCATCCATCATTTCCTTTCCAATGACATTTCCTTCAGTTCTTACAGCACGCTTATATTCATTGTCGATTCTTGGAGTTCCATTGTCGATTTGTCTTAAGATCATGTAAACAGACATTAGGATATCCAATGGATTAAAACCTGCCACTGCTTGAGGAATGCCATATTCAGTTGAGAACTTTTCAAATGGTTCAGTTCCTAAGATTGTACATACATGTCCAGGTTCAATCAAAGCGTTTAAATTGGTTTCACCTGAATTGATCAAGAAGTCAATAGCTGGTGGAATCAATCTATGACAGGATACGATAGAAAAGTTTTCAGGAGGCTTTTTCAATAATTCAGACGCAGTTGCAGGAGCAGTTGTTTCAAAACCTGCAGACATGAATACTACATCATTATCTATTTTTTCTGCAATTTCCACAGCATTTGGAATACCATAAACAACCCTTACATCTGCACCTTCAGCTTTTGCCTCAGCAAGAGAACCATTGGAACCTGGAACTCTCAACATGTCTCCAAAAGTGGTTACAGTAACCCCTTTTTCTATCAACTGTAAACATTCATCAATTTCTCTTGAAGGAACAACACATACAGGACATCCGGGTCCTGCTACAATCTCCACTTCAGGAGGAAGCAAAGATCTTATACCGTGTTCCATAATGGTATGTTCATGAGAACCACAAACATGCATAATTTTAACAGGAGAAGCTAAATCATTTATTCTTTTAATTAAAGTATTAGCCATCTCTTTCATACTTGCCATTATAACACCTTAAATTTTTTAAAATTTTTTTAGAATTTTTTATAATTAATTATCAGTTAAATCTTAAATTTGTTTTAGATTTGTTTTAGATTTATTTTAAATTGCTTATATAAGTCATTTTTTTATAAACTATTTATAATTAATAAAATTTAATATTAATTAATAATATACTATTATTAGTTTGTCTTAATTAATAATATTTTTTAAAATTCAAACAAAATTTAAAAGAAATTTCTAAATTTTCAAAATAATTAATGAAAATAATGGATTAAAAATCAAATAGCTAAAGGTTTTAAGATGTATAAAGATAATAAGATTTTAGTTGTAATTCCTGCTAGAGGCGGTTCCAAAGGAATTCCACGTAAGAACATAAGATTGCTTGGAGGAAAACCACTTATAGCACATACAATAGAAATGGGAAAGGCATCAGAATATGTTGATGATGTTCTTGTTACAACAGATGACAATGAAATAAAGTTCATTGCTGAGAAATTCGGTGCAGAAACAGTTAAAAGAGATGGAAAACTTGCAGAAGACTCAATTCCACTTGACCCTGTAATCTATGATGCTACAATTCAAAAAGAGAAAAAAGCAAACGAAAAATATGATGTTGTCATAACAGTGCAACCTACTTCCCCACTTCTTAAAACAAAAACCTTAGATTTAGCTATTGAAACATTATTAAATCCAAATGAAAACAATGAGTTCTATGATACAATAATCAGTGTTGTTGATGATAGGCACTTGAGTTGGGGATACGATGAGGAAAACAAGAGGTATTTCCCATTATACAAGGAAAGGGTGAATAGGCAATACCTTCCAAAAGCATATAAAGAGACAGGAAGCATATTTGCAACAAAAAGAGAATTTGTAAAGGAAAACAGCCGTCTTGGAGATAATATTGGCCTTGTTGAAATATCCAAGCAAGAAAGCATTGACATTGACAATTATGAAGACTGGTGGGTTGCTGAGAGAATCCTGAAGAAAAAGAAAATATTAATTAAAGCAGATGCTTCCCATGAAATCGGAACCGGGCATATTTACAGGGCTTTATCAATAGCTTCAAAATTAGTCAATCATGAAGTTGTGTTTTTGCTTGATGAAGCACAGCCATTAGGAATTGAAATCGTCAACAATAACAATTATCCTTACATTACTCACAATAGTGATAAAGGCAAAGGAAAAGAGGCAGACGAAGAAGCAAAAGATGAATTGATTGAAAAGATAGTTGAATATGATCCGGATATTGTAATCAACGACATCCTTAATACAAACTCAAAGTATACAAAATCCCTTAGGGACAAAGGATTCTTCATAGTCAATTTTGAAGATGTCGGTGGTGGAGTGAAATATGCACATATGGTCTTCGATGCGTTATATGAGCATAAAATACCTCTTAAAAACCTTTACTCAGGGCATAAATATTACATTCTAAAAGATGAGTTTTACTATCAATCATTTAAGGAAATCAAAGAAGATGTGGAAAAGGTCCTTCTCACATTTGGAGGAACAGATCCGAATAACTTAACTGAAAAGGTTCTTGAAGCGATTTTGGAAAGCGATTATAAAAACAAAATTGAAATCATTTTAGGACTTGGTTATGGAAACAAGAAGGAAATACAAGACAAATACAAGGATAATGAAAGAATAGAAATCTTTGAAAACATTAAAAACATGAGCGAACATATGCACGATGCTGACTTGATATTCACTTCAGCAGGAAGAACCATGTATGAAATAGCTTCACTTGGCGTTCCTTGCATCTGCCTTTGCCAAAATGAAAGGGAATTAACACATATCTTTGGTAATGTGGAACATGGATTCATTAATTTAGGTTTAGGCAGTGATGTCTCTAAAGAAGAGATAAAGGAAACATTCGAAAGCACAATAGATGACTACCAATTAAGACAGGAAATGAATAAGAGAATGAGTGAAGTTGATTTGAAGCATGGGTTTGACAACATTAAAAATCTAATCAAACAATCATACAAAGAATGGAAAGAAGAAATGAATAAATAAGGTGAAAATATGAGCATATTTAATGAAGAACCATTTTTAATAGCTGAAATTGGAGTGAATTACTATGATATTGCAAAAAAGGAAAATATAAGCAATATGGATGCAGCTAAATTGATGGTGAAAGAGGCAAAGGATGCTGGCTGCAATGCAGTCAAGTTCCAATCATATAAAGCAAATACAATAGCCTCCAAGAACTCTCCAGCATATTGGAATACAAATGAGGAGCCTACAACCTCACAATATGAATTGTTTAAGAAATTTGATTCATTTGGAGAGGAGGAATACCGAGAAATAGCTGATTACTGCAATGAGATTGGAATCATGTTCTTATCAACACCTTTTGACTTCGATTCCATCGATTATTTGGATGAATTCATGGATGTCTATAAGATATCCTCATCAGACCTTACAAACATTCCATTCATTAGGAAAATAGCTGAAAAGGGAAAGGACATTATCATTTCAACTGGGGCTTCAAATCTTGATGAAATCAAATTGGCAATAGATACAATAGAAAATGCCAATGCGAAATATGCAAATGGAGAAGCAGGAATAGGAATTATGCACTGTGTTCTTTCCTACCCTACAGACAACAGCGATGCAAACCTATTGATGATTAAAAACCTTAAGGATTTGTACCCTAACTATGAAATCGGTTATTCAGATCATACAAAACCTGATGAAAATATGCTTATTTTAACAACCGCTTACCTTTATGGTGCAACAATCCTTGAAAAGCATTATACATTAGATAAAACCTTGCAGGGAAATGACCATTATCATGGAATGGATCCAGATGACATCAGAAAGTTCAATGAAAACATAGAGCTTATCAAAACAATCAATGGACAATATGATAAGGTTCCCCTCCCTTGTGAAAGTGAATCAAGAAAACAGGCAAGACGTTCCATCATTGCAAAAGAGGATATTAAAGAGGGAACCGAAATTTCAGAGGATATGCTAACATACAAAAGGCCTGGAACTGGCATTTCCCCAAGTGAAATAGAAAATGTCATCGGCAAGAAGGCAAAAATTGACATTGCGGAAGATGAATTGATTAAATATGAATATTTAGAATAAATTATAATCATCAAGGAATTTTTATGATTTTTACAGTGAAAGAGATTTGCCAAAAGATTTGGAATCTTGAAGAGAAATATGAATTGAATCATAAGGAGATTCAAGGTTGCTATCCTTGGCAATTGATTAGAATGTATTTATATTACGAAATAACAAGAAAGACTAATGTTTTCGAATCTGCTCAGCAGTCCAGTCTTTCATTATTCGATAAGATAAACTCATTCTTGCCTTTTGTCAAAAACAGCATTTTATCAAACCCTTTAAGCGGAAATGAAAATGTGGATGCTTTGATATTTGACCATCCCAGAAAAGTCATATTTGAAGATGAATATCAAGACATTTATAGCTATTTTTTAAAAGACACTCTTAATCAATATGGTAAAAGTTTTGAAACCATTGAATCCCCTTACCTTAATCAGCATTTTAGAAGCAATGAAAACATTAAGGAAAATAATGTCAAATTCAATGACAGGATTCTTTTAGGTTCATTCATTCATAAAACAAGAAATAGGGGCAAATTGCATTTTACAGAATCAGAAATGCAATATATCAATAGTGTGAAAGAAGAGCTTGAAACTGCTTTTGAAATTGAAATTGACTTGTTTAGAATCATGGAAGACCATATTCTAAATTTCCAATATGACTATAAAAAGTATATTGAACTTCTTCAAAGGAAAAAGCCTAAAGTCGTATTTCTTGTAGTGGCTTATGAAAATAAGGCATTGCTTGCAGCATGCAAGAAAATGAATATAGGGATAATCGAATTGCAGCATGGAACCATTAGCCCATATCATTTAGGATACAGCTACCCTGAAAATACAATGAAATTCAATGGTGAACTCAAGGAAATTGAATACTTCCCAGACAAGATACTTAGTTTTGGAAACTACTGGAAAAATGCTTGTCCATTCCCAATAGATAGTGAAAACATCATCCCAATGGGATTCCCATACTTTGAGGAAAACTCAAAAACATATATGAAAATAGCTGAAGATAAAAATTCTAAAGAGGGCAATGATCAAAAAACTGAGAAAAAGCAAATATTATTTATTTCTCAAGGAGTCATTGGAAAATACTTATCTGAATTAGCATATGAAACAGCTTTAAACATGAATAAAAATAATGAAAATAATGAAGATAATGCTCAAAACTATAATTTTATCTATAAACTACATCCTGGAGAATATGGAACTTGGAAGGAAAATTACGATTATTTGACAAAAGCAGTTAACGAATTCGATAACTTTACTGTAATTAATAAAAGCGAACCTCCATTATATGAACTATTTGCTGAAAGCCACTACCAAATAGGGGCTTTTTCAACTGCAATATATGAAGGGCTTGCATTCAATTGCAAAACTTTCATAATAGATGTTCCAGGAGTGGAATATTTAGATGATCTAATCGATAAGGATATTGTAAAAAAGGTTAATAGCAGTGAAGAACTAATTAATTACATAAACAATGAAAACATATCAATTCAAGAATATGATAAGGATTATTTCTTCAAGAACTTTGATGAAACTATTTTTAAAAAGATTTTAAGTGATTAAATGAGCGAATATGTGCGATTTATACAAAGAATAGGTTTGGTGGGACTCACAAACATCCTAATCTCTCTCAGTAGCCTAATCTTTATTCCAATCATTACAAAGTCATTCACCACCGCAGAATATGGTATGTGGGCACAGGTAAACACTACAATCGCACTTGTTCCAAACATTGCAAATCTTGGTCTTCCATACACAATGGTAAGGTTCCTGTCTGCTGAAAAGGATAAGGAAAAGATCAAGGATTCATTCTATCCAATGATTAGCCTAACATTCATCTCAACATTGATAATATGTTCATTGTTCCTAATCTTTGGAAACGCAATTGCCAATGCATTATTCAACGGAAGCATGCAAGTCTTGTACATTACAACTGCAATCTCATTCTTTGCATGCATGAACCTTATGCTAATAAGCTTCTTTAGAACATTCCAGCAAATGAAAAGATACTCATTATTCCTTGTTCTTCAAAGTTACATTGGTGTGTTTGTAAGCATTTATCTCACTTATGCAGGATACAATATTGAAACTGTAGTTCTTGGTCTTTTGACAGGTTATGTGGCAGTATTCATCATGATGGCATTTCTAATTGTAAAATATCTTGGAATTGGAATTGGAAAATGGTCTAACCTAAAGGAACAGCTTGCATTTGCTCTCCCAACCATTCCAAGCAATGTCTCCAGCTGGGTTGTTGATTCAAGCGACAAGTATGTCATTGGAATTCTTATCGGATCAGTTGCAGTAGGATGCTACTCACCGGGATATGCATTGGGAAGCATACTATTGATGTTCCTTTCACCATTTGCAGTTCTCTTGCCGGCAGTATTGCCTGAACACTATGAAAAGGGAGATATGAGCGAAGTGGACAAGTATCTCAGCTATTCAATGAAATACTATCTCCTCTTGACCATTCCTGCAGCAGTTGGAATGAGTGTGCTTTCAAAACCATTATTATACATAATCACAACTCCGGAAATTGCACTTGGAGGTTATATGGTAACTCCTTTCGTTTGCCTTGGTGCAATATTCATGGGAATGTATGGAATTACAAATAACATTCTAATCTTGGAAAAGAATACAATGATCCTTGGAAAGCTATGGATTGTTGTGGCTATATCAAATATAGTCTTGAACTTATTGCTTGTTCCTTACCTAAACATCTTAGGAGCTGCTATTGCAACACTTATCTGCTACATATTGGCATTTGCTGTAACAGCCATTGCAAGCAAGAAAACCATGAGATTGCCATTCAACATAAAAGAGCTTTTAAAAATAGTCATCGCAGCCTCAATTATGGGAATTGCAGTATATATAATGCATCCAATTGGAATTATTAATGTCTTGATATCCATTGTTGCAGGTGTAATCATATACTTTGCAATCATCTTCATTTTAAAGGCAGTTACAATGAAAGAAATTGCAATCTTTAAAGATTTGATTCATTAAATTGAAGCTAAAATTAATTAAATTAAATGAAATTTTTTTGTGAAAAATAGTATTTGTGCATATGTGAAACTGCACATTGAAAAATAAATTTATTTAATGAAACTTTCCTTCTTTTTTTAACTTTTCATAATGAACTTTGTCTCTTGAAGAAAAGACTTTTGCAGGATGACCTCCAGCAATTGCACATTTAGGAATATCATTAACGACAACACTTCCTGCTTGAATGATGGCACCTTCACCAATTGTTACCCCAGGAAGAACAATTACACGATTTCCTAACCATACATTGTCTTCAATAACTACATCCTTAGAAATGACAGTTTCATCATAAGGAATAGCTTCACCTTCGTAATTGTGGCTATCTGTAATGATCATGCATTCTATACCGCTGTGAAAATTATCTCCAATAATCACATTGGCAGTTCCTTGAATCTTCATGCCATTGAAATTCACATTGTTTCCAAGACTTGTTTTAGGAGTGATGTAGGAATAAGCATTGACAGTTAAGTCATTTCCACATGATGCAGATACCCTTTTCACCCTAAAGGCGTAATATTTCCTTTTAATTGCCTTAAAAACATTTAAAACTTTAGAAATCATATTTCATCACAGCCTAAATCTTAAAAACAATGATTAATATTTTAAATTAATATTTGGTAATTGATAATTAATATTAATAATTTATAATTTATAAATTATCGTTAACAGTTTTATAAAAATGTGAAAATAAATAAAAAAAGTAAAAATTAAGTATTATACTACAGAACAATCTGCAGAATAATAGGATAATAATCTTGCTATTTTAGCAACAGTTAATTCATCAATTCTTTTTTGACCACGAATCATTCTATTGAACAATTCATCTATAAACAGGTCTTCGTTGGTAAGAATTACATTTAAAATAGCCAAGTCATCATTTACAAAACCGATTAAAGGTTCAATGTAAATTCCACTAAATCCTTTATTATCCAAGAAAATAGCTAAATCTTCATTTAACTCTAAAGCTTTACGTTTGATTTGGCTATTGTTTACAAAATGAATCTCCTCATTTCCGAACTCAAATCTGGTTTGATTATCCTTGTAATCAGTTTGAAGCTCTAAGGTATTCTTCTTATCCATGTAATTTTGGATAGAAGCTGAATCATTTACCATAGTGTCAGTTTCATTGTCAGATTTTACCTTGTTCTTGTAGTCTTTAGAGTCATATCTTTTGGATAAAATGGTATATACTCCAGTAGGTCCAACAACTACATGGTTAATGATATCTCTTGATTGTGGAGGTTGGACTGCATAGAATACATAGAAATCATTTGGAAGAGCAAGCAATCTTTCACGGATGATTCTTCCACGAGCAATATAATTATTGAAAGCATATCTCTTATAAATACCGTAACTGAGAATTAGAACACCTATTGCAATTGCAATCAATACATACCAAATTTGGCTTATAAAGTAATAATAAGCAGCTGAAACAACTAAAATGAATGCTCCAATCAACATGTATAAATCAGCATTAGTTTTCTTAGGTTCGTATGCCCTGTTTTGAGCTTTCATTAGCTCAACTGTTTCAGGAGTGACCAATGCATCCTCTTGGCTTGCAGTTATGTTTCCACGTTTAACGCTTTCTTCACCTTTTTTGATTAAGCGTTTGACAGAACTTCCCTTGTAGAATTCCTTATCCATGCTCCTGATATATTCATCTTTAAGAATATCAGATAATGCAGTGTAATACTTATAACGAGCAAGCTTGAACGCTTCATACTCTTCAGGACTGTCAAAGACCATTTCATTTTGAACTCTTGAAAATAGCTTTTGATCTTCTTCAGACAATTCCTGTCTAGCTAAAGACACTGGAGATTCAGGCATTTCATCTTCAGGAATGTCAGTTACTTCAACAAGCCTGGTTTCTTGACTTTCAATCTCTTCATCTGCATAATCATCCCTATAAGCAAATCCAGAAGCTATGTCTCTTGAAGTTTCCATATGCCTCTTTTCTGCATGAATAGGAATAATCTCATTAACATCTCCAAGTGTAGAGTCATAAATTGAACCATATGAAACCATTTCTTCCTCTTCATAGGATTCTAATGTATCAGGCAAAATCTCTTCAGTTTCATAATAATACTCTTCATCACTGAATCCTTCATCTTGAGCGTTTAACTCAACGTGAATAGGAATAATCTCATCAACATCAGAATCAGAATAGAGAGAATCATCTACAAAATTAGCTCCCATATGAATAGGAATAATCTCATCGATTTCATCATCATCGAGTGGGGTTTCTGTGAGTGGGTTTTGTGTAAAATTAGTTGAGTCAGTGGTTTCGGTTGATGCAGAGTCCATATTGGAAACATAATCTAATGATCCTCCACAGCTATTGCATTCAAATTCGTTTATATTGTCATTTTCACTTAATTGATATTTCAATCCGCAATTTGTACAGTAAACAAGTACTAAATCAGAAGGATTCTGCGAATCATAACCAGAGGAAACTTTCTCTTCATCGTTTGAGAAACTATCCAATTCCTCCAGATTTCCAGAACAAACAGAACATTCAAATGTGTTAATATCATCTTCGTCATCAAGCTGATATTTTTCACCACAGTTCTGACAAACTACCACTTTCATCTTATCCCTACTCAATTTGATTATGATAAAAATTTTATCAAAATATAATCTAAAAGTGATTAAAATTAGAAAAAATTCATAAATCACTCTAATAAATCTATATTAATATATTATATATAATTTATTAGATTTAAACATTATGTATTTATCTAATTAGAAATAAAATGAATTGAAAAAAATTAGAGAAATTTCCTGTAAATTTCTAAAATTTGATCATTAATTATGTCCCAGTTATATTTTTCATTGATAAGTTTTCTGCCATTTTCAGCAAAGATTTGGGATAATTCCTCATCGAACAGGACCTTTTCGATTGCTTCCCTTAAGGAGTCCTTATTGTCTTCACAAGCAAGCCCAACATTTCCATCTACCCAATCATGAATATGGTTGTTTTTAGTTAAGACCAATGGCTTAGAACAGGCCATTGCCTCAAGACCGCTTGTGGTGAATGATTCATATTTGGAAGGCATTACAAACAAGTCACAATCCACTAATGCTTCCTGCTTTTCCTCTTTATATAATGGGCCTGTGATAATAACATTCTCTTCAAGAGAGTATTCTTTAATCTTATCCTCAAGTTCAGTTAAATAACCATCATCAGGACCTACAATAGCTAATTTAATGCTATGACCACCTGTATCTTCCAAGCTATTTTTTTCATAATTTTGATTAATCAAATCGTTAAAAGCGTCTATCAGTAAGCCAAGCCCTTTGATTTCATGTATTCTGCCTACAAAAAGAATCAGTTTATCATTTTCAGCAATATTGAATTTAGAGCGAAATTTACCAAAAGATGGGAGATTTTCATACTCTTCCAAATTGATTCCAAGAGGAACAATTTCTATTCTCTCCTCATCAACACCCATTTTCAAATACTGTTCCTTTTCAACTTCAGTGAGTGCAAATACGCATGAGGCATTGTGGAGGATTTTAAAGCCGAACACTTTATCAAAAAGATTCTTTAGCCCTTCTTTTTGGAAGAATGGAAGAACTGAACCATGAGCCTGTACAATGTATGGAATATTGTTTTTCCTTGCAAAATAGCTTGCAATAATGGCTAAGGTTTGCCTATGCTCATGAATATGCACAATATCATAGTCTTTAATGTCTTTTCTAATCTTAAATGGCGCAGCCAATGGAGTGTCTAACATGGTTTTAAGCTTAAATCCATTAGAGAGATTTTTGAAATAATCTACTTTTATTCCATCAACATCAACATCATAGCGACCATTTGGGAATTTTAATCTTTCTTTACATGAATCTGAACTGATGACCTTTACATCATTATCCTTGCTTTGATTAGATGCAATTTGATAACTTGCATTAACCACTCCTCCTGCAGACAAGCACGGATAAAAGAAATGTGCAACATGTAAAATTTTCATAAAATTCACCCTCTTAAAATTAATAGATCAAATCATTAAATTAAATTTTTTTATCTTTTAATTAATTTTAATTAATCCTTTCGTATAAATATAAACCTTCTTTTTGATAAATCATAGTGTAATTTGATAAATTGAAATTATCATCAGATATGTAATAAGTGATATTGCTTGACTCCAAATAATCCAATTGGTCGTCGGTTAATGGAATTGTATACTTCTTTAAGAACCAATTGTAAGACCTTTGATTGGATACGGCAACATCCTTTGACATATAATCAGAGTCGTATTCAGTTAAATAATCTGCAATTACCTTGTTTTTATTGAAATCCTCATTATAATGAACTGTAGAGGTGAATGTGAATGCAGAGAATATGCAAAATACAATCAGAATTATTGGAATAATCTTTAAAATATTTTGTTTTTTAAACTCAAATAGCTCAAATTTATTAGACAAATCCAAAATCTCACTTAAAGCATAGATGACAAAATAAATGAAAGCAGGAAATGCGGTTATGATGTACCTATTCACCTTAATATTCAGGAATGTAAAGAATATGAAATAAACCAAAAGCCATGCCAACATTAGAACATCCATGGAATATATCTCCCTATCGATACCAATCTTCTTGAAAAATGCAAATAGCATCACCAAATCAATCAGAATGATAGTGATTGTGATGATTGAATTGATCTTAAAGCATAAAATTGAAATGACTAAAAGTGCAATAAATAAGATTCCTACAAGATAATTGTGTTTAGACTTCCCTTTTCCCTTAACATTAATCAACTTATATCCGAATAAGAAAATTCCAATAGCAAATAGCCCTATTAAGAAAAAGGACATTGGACTTGAACCGTTCAATACTGGAATTACATTATCAAAACTTACATAATCAGAGAATAGGAAATTTGGGAAATCATGAAGATAAAAGAATGTGTCTGTTGTATATGCATTGTCAATTACTTCCCCTTTAGATCCGGATGCAAATGTTGAGCTTTGTGTTAAGAATGACAAATTAGAACCATATGCTAAAATTGTAGCTGAAAAGATTATCAACAAAACAAAAGCTATTGCACATGATTTTAGAATATTCCTAAATTCCTCGCTTTTTATGTAGGATTTGAGTTTGATTGAAAATTCTTGCCTATTCATGATTAATAAATCCAAATTTGTGAAGAAATCATGCTTGGAAAGATAATAGAGCAATATCAAAGGAAGCAAGAATAACGCAGTGTAACGTGTGAAAACAGCTAAAACAAAGAATGGAATAGAGAGCATATAATATTTTGAATCCTTATCAACAGCAAGAATAGTGAAAATGATTGTCCAAATGGATAAAGCCACTGCAGGAACATCCAATGTTCCATTTGCCCACCAAAGTAAAGTAAGTGAAAAGCTTCCAAAAAGAAATGCACCGCAAAGGCTTAATAATGAACTGAACTTATTCTTCAAAAGCATATAAATGCCCATGTTTGCAAAGATGCAAAAGATTCCAGTTATCAAATAAAGAGAGGCTTCAGATAAGAACCCTAACTTGAAAAGAATAGCTGTTAAAATGCAAATAACTGGAGATAAATACAGATATAGGACACTTGATTGGTAACCTGCAAAAACAAGGGAATTTGATAAATAAATGAAAACATCCGAACAGTAAATTCCTAAAACCTGATTGAAATTTATGAGGGCGTAAGTAATGAGAATGCTAAAAATTGTTAAAATAGACAAATAGAAAAAATCATTCTTAGAGATATTTAAATCGTCTAAAATATTTTTAAACATCATAATTTCACTAATCCTAATAATTCCATTTAAATTTCAACAATCAAATTAACCTAAATTTTACATTAATTTTTAACTATAAAAAGCTAAAAATATTAAAAGATCCTACAACGAATGCTATAAAACTGATTAGCATAGCGATTTTCAGATTTTTAGAAACCTTAGCACATGTCTCTTCTGGTGGGTTCAATTTTAAGCTATAAGCACTATACAAAAAGATGATTATAGGTACAATCATTATCACCATATACCCAATGTTAAATATTTTGAAAATGTAAAGAATAGGGCACATCAAAGTTGTGACAACAATCAATATTATTGAAATTATTGAAGGTATTTTCTTTCCATAAAGAATAGGGAAAGTTCTTGCTCCTTCCTGCTTATCTCCTTCAATATCTTCCATATCCTTCACTATTTCACGTGCTAATGTCATGAACATTGCGAATAATCCTAAATAAATTGAGATAAATAAAATCTTTAATGAACTTGTAGCACATGCAATTACAACACCTGCAATTACAAAACAGAACCCTGTTAAAGTAGCTACAGTAAGATTTCCAATGAGTGGCATTGCCTTTAAGTTTCTTGCATAAAGATACATTATGACGGCAGCAGGAATAACAATTACAGAAGGCCAAATTGAATTTACCAAATAACTATCTACAAGACTTAAAGCAATACCTATTCCAAAGAGAACATAAGCATAAGTCCTTGCATTTTCAAGACTGATTCTTCCAGATGGAATAGGGCGATTAGGCTTGTTGATTTCATCTATCTTTACATCAAAAACGTCATTGATTGTATTTCCTGCACCAGTACATACGAAAACGATCAGTGCACAGATGATTATAGGCAAATCATAATAATGACCAACAAACATCATCAATATTACAGCAATAGCTGCCATAACTGCATTTCCGGGACGGATTATTTCTAAATAAGCATTCATTTTATTTCCTCATATCTACCTTCTAAATCAATTATTTCTAAATCAAATTATCTTCTAAATTTATTTATAATTTTATAAGTATAAATTTTTTATTTTTTAAATTGAAATGACTTTTATAGATTTGTTAATTTTCTAATTCATTCAATAAATCAGCAAATTTTTTAGCCATATTTTCCATGGAATAATCTTCAATGTTTATATCGGAGCTTAATTCAACAGCCCCTTTTTCAATAAATTCATTATAAATGTCCAATAAAGCTTTTTTAGTGGACTCCAAACTTGAAACATGATATCCGACTTTAGTTTCCTCAATCAAATCCTTTAAGGAACCTTCCTTATGCCCAATTGACAAAACAGGCTTTTTCAATGCGAAATATTCATAGATCTTTCCGGGAATGAACATCTTTTCCTTTTCATCATCCCATGAAATCAAGAGGAGAACATCACTATTCAATTGCTTTTTCAGCACTTCCTCATGCGCTATTTTACCACCAATATGAACGATATCCAAAAGACCATAACGCTTAGCTATTTCTTCTAAACCTATGCTGTCACCGTAAAATTCGATTGAAATTTTAGATGCATCCAATTTATTCTCATCCTCCAATTGGCGAATGGCTTCAAACAAATAATTTGGATCTCTTTTACCACCATATAAAGATCCTGCATAAATAAACTTCAATTTTTCTGAAAAGTCACTAAAGGAATCATCCTTCTTAGAAACCAATTCCTCTAGAAACTTAAAGTCATCCTTGTCATAACCTGATAAAATTGGTACTATCTTACTCATTGGATGTAAAGTGGCTAATGTCTCTGCAGCCAAACTTGTAGTGGTTGTTAAAGCATCTGCATTTTCAAATGTCTTCAATTCCAACCTTTTCTCAAAATAATTTCTTACATAAGTGTGTGAAACATATGGATTTAAATTCCAAAGGTCCCTTAAGTCTGCTATCCAAGCAATATCCTGTTTTTCCTTTAAATCCTTTGCAATGGTATGGCATGTTATAGGCCATGAAGAGCTTATGATAGCATCAATTTCTTCCTCATCCATAATTTTAGAAGCCTCCTTAAATGCAGATTCATGCCAGTATTTCATCCCATCAGGATATGCAAATACTTCACCCGCAATTGAAATGGCTTTTGAAACAATCGGATTTGAATAGGATGTGGAATCTTTTAACTTATCATCATTAAATTCGATAAACTCTTTAGACTCTTTAGACTCTTTAAACTCTTTAAACTCTTTAGACTCTTCAGACTCTTCAGACTCTTCAGACTCTTCAGATTCTTTAGAATCAAGGCAATCATTGGAATCAGTTGGTTTAGATTTCTTGAATTTATTGGAAAAATGACTGAACATATCCTCATATTCAGTGTAAATGATTCTGCAATTCAAATCATCGTTTTCCTTTGGAATGAAACCCAAATCTGGAACAATCACTATGGGTTCCCATCCAAATTGAGGCAAATATTTTGCGAGTGCCCTTAACCTCTTTGAAGCAATTTCATTTACCTGATTAAAATAAAATGCTATTAAAATCACTTTTTTCATTTAACCACCGAATTCGAACATTAAATCCAAACACACACAAAAAGTATAAGATTATTCTTTAAAATTCATCAATTTTTAAAAAGATTTATATAAACAAATGTAAATATATTAAAGTAATATGATTTATATTTATTTTTATTCAATAATATTTATATAAATTTTTAAAAAATGTTAAAAAAAACTTAATTTAAGCATTAACGAAATTAAAAAATACAAAAATTAGAATTATTAATTACTGGTGAAAGAAATGAGTAAAATTAAAATAGCTGTAGTGGGAATTGGAAACTGCGCAAGTTCCCTTATACAAGGAATCTATTACTATAAAGATAAGAATCCTGAAGATGCAATTGGCCTTATGCACTGGAAAATTGGTGACTGGGATCCAACTGACATTGAAGTAGTAGCTGCTTTTGATATTGATGCAAGAAAAGTTGGAAAAACTGTTGATGAAGCAATCTTTGCAAAACCAAATTGCACTACTGTTTTCCAACCAGAAATACCAAAAAGCGATGTAGTTGTCCAAATGGGGCCTGTTCTTGATGGTGTAAGTGAACATATGGCAGAATTCGAAGATGATTATACTTTTATAGTAGCTGATGAAGAACCAGTAGACGTTGTTGAAGTCTTGAAAGAAAGCGGAGCAGAAATATTACTCAGTTATTTACCAGTAGGTTCTGAAGAAGCTGCAAGATTCTATGCACAATGTGCATTAGATGCAGAAATTGCTTATATTAATTGTATGCCAGTATTTATTGTTAGTGACCCAGAATGGGATGCAAAATTCAGAGAAAAAGGACTTCCTGCTGTTGGTGACGACATTAAAGCACAAATCGGTGCAACTATCACCCACAGAACCTTAAGTAACTTGTTTAAGGAAAGAGGTGTTAAATTGATTCACACTTACCAAATCAACACTGGTGGAAACACTGACTTCTTAAACATGTTAAACAGAAAACGTTTAGACTCTAAAAAAGAATCCAAGACTGAAGCTGTTCAATCAGTACTTGCAGAAAGAATGGATCCTCATGACATTCACATTGGTCCAAGTGATTATGTACCATGGCAAAAAGACAACAAGATCTGTTTCTTAAGAATGGAAGGTAAAACCTTTGGTGACGTGCCAATGGACATTGAACTCAGATTAAGTGTAGAAGATTCTCCTAACTCTGCAGGATGTGTAATTGACGCTATTCGTTGCTGTAAATTAGGACTTGAAAGAGGAATTGGTGGACAATTGACTTCCATTTCATCTTATGTTATGAAACACCCTCCAATCCAATTCACTGATGATGAAGCAGCAGCTAATGTTGAAGCATTCATTAATGGAGAAATTGAACGTTAAGAATTTTTCTTAACTTTTTTCTTTTTTTATTTTTTTCTAATTTTTTTAATAAGTTTCTTTTTTTAGTAATTTTCCAAATAAACTTTTTTTAAAATATTTTTTGATTTTATATCATTTTAATAAAATTTTTTTACAGTTTTTAAGTATAATCTATTAAATTTAGTTAAAAAATAGATAACTTTTATTAGTAGTTATAACAATAAATAATAATATAATGTAAAATAATAGTATGTGATTTAGAAATAATTAATCAGAAATTTATATTTAAAAATCAGCAATATGATTTTGAATTAAATTTATCATGATATGTAAAAATTTTAGTGAGGTGTAAAGATGAAAGTAAAAATAACAGAAACCGCATTCAGAGATGCTCACCAATCCCTTTTAGCAACCAGAATGAGAACAAGAGATATGGTCCCTATTATTGAAGAAATGGATAAAGTCGGATATCATGCTATAGAAGCATGGGGTGGAGCTACCTTTGATACTTGTATTAGATTTTTAAACGAAGACCCATGGGAAAGATTAAGAATATTGAAGGAAAACTTTACTGAAACTCCATTGCAAATGCTCCTTAGAGGTCAAAACTTACTCGGATACAAACATTATGCTGATGACATTGTAACTAAATTTGTAGAAAAATCCTATGAAAACGGTATTGACATCTTTAGAATCTTTGATGCAATGAACGATATTAGGAACATGCAACAATCCATTAAAGTAGCTAAAGAACAAGGCGCTCATGTTCAAGGAACTATCAGCTACACCATTAGTCCAGTTCATACTATCGACAAATTCGTGGAATTTGCAAAAGAACTTGAAGCATTAGATTGTGATTCAATAGCTATTAAGGATATGGCTGGTTTAATTACCCCATCCGTTGTATTCGAATTGGTTACCAGATTAAAAGAAGAGACTGATCTATTAGTCAATTTACACTCACATTGTACCAGTGGTATGACTCCTATCAGTTATTATGCTGCATGTCAAGCAGGTGTTGACATTTTAGACACCGCTATTTCACCTATCGCTTGGGGTACTTCCCAACCTCCAACAGAAAGTATTGTAGCATCCTTACAAGGTACTGAATTCGACACTGGCCTTGATTTAAAAGCATTAAACCAAATTAAAAAATACTTCGAAACCCTTAGGGAAAAATACGAAGGATACATTGACCCAATCAGTGAAAGAATCGATACTGACGTATTGATGTACCAAATCCCTGGTGGAATGCTTTCAAACTTAATTTCACAATTAAAACAGCAAAATGCATTAGACAGATACCAAGACGTATTGGAAGAAATGCCTCGTGTGAGAAAGGATATGGGATACCCTCCACTTGTAACTCCTACTAGCCAAATCGTTGGTATTCAAGCTGTAATGAACGTTATTAACGGTGAAAGATACAAAATCGTTTCCAACGAAGTTAAAGATTACATGAAAGGTTTCTATGGACGTGCTCCAGCACCAATCAATGAAGATATTGCTCAAAAGATCATTGGTGATGAAGAACGCATTACCTGCAGACCTGCAGATTTAATAGAACCTGAATACGAAAACTTCAAAAAAGAAGGCGAAGAGTTAGGTATCATCAAGAAAGAGGAAGATGTTCTTACTCTTGCAATGTTACCTCCAGTTGCTAAACAATTCCTTAAAGGAGAACTCGAAGAGGAACCATTCCCAGAAGTTCACATTGGCGGTAGCGGTGATGATGACCTTAGCGCTATTCCAACCGAATACTCTGTAGAAGTTGATGGAGATATCTTCGATGTAAAAATCATGCCTACAGGTTACATGCAAATCGGCCAACAAGGAGGCAGCGGAAATGTAGGCCCTATTCCTGGTGCATTAACTGCATCCATGCAAGGTATGGTGCTTAAGATTAAAGTAAACACTGGAGATAAAGTCCAAAAAGGTACTGTAGTTGCAGTTCTTGAAGCTATGAAAATGGAAAACGATATCTATGCTGAAGAGGAAGGTATTGTAGAACAAATTTTCGTAGAAGAAGGTGACACTGTCAACGCAGGTGACAACTTAATGTTGATTAAACCTTTAGATGAATAATGGTAATTCTTACCATTATCTTTTTATTTTTTTTTAAGATTAATCTAATATTCATTAGATTTAATCTCTTTACACCTTAATTAAAATTAAACAAAAAAAGCTATTTTTAAAAATATTTTCAATGCATCTGAAATAATAGAAATAATAATGCCTTAATTAATTCGTAATATATGAAACTATTATGGAATGATAAAAAAAGAAAATGAATGAAAAGATATTAGCCATTTCCAATTCCTAAAAAGAAATAATCATAAGTGTTTTCTAGAGTTTCTGGAGCCATCCAAGGATAAGTCTTAGCCAAGTATTCCTTTATCTCATCGGATCTTGTAATTACATCCGCCTTATTTGCAAATTTTTGAGCTCTGAAATAATCATTCAAATCATCACTTATTTCACGGGATTCCTCATACAAATTCTCTAAATGAGCAGGTGGAACATGAGGCAATATCTCTCTAAGAATGTCGATAGGAATCAAGTCAAAATGGTTTGCAATTGCAAAATTAAAGATAACATTTAAAATAAGATCCTTAGTATTGAGAACAACACGTCTTGGAATGGATTCCGCTTGTTCCTTTGAAATCACACCATCTTTCAAAGCTCTGTCCACATCTGTTTCAACAACAATCTGAAAATTTTGATTATACTTTCCTTGTCTAAATCGAATGGCAAATAAAACCATACAAAGAACAGATGAGACCGCTAATGCTAATGAAATTAATGAAACCAAACTAGATTGAAGTTTAAATTCATTATAAATCAATAGTATAAGAGCCAATAATATAAACAATCTTGATAAAAATGCTAAATCTATTCTTGGAATTCTCATATTTTCACATTTTTAATATTTTTCACATATAATTCTTATTGCAATTCCTATTTAAGAATTTCTTTTTATTCTCTATTGTTTTCCAAATAATCACGAATCATAGTGTTTGCAACATCTCTCACTTCAATTAAAGGAATGTCCTGCTCTACAGAGATTCTGCGCAAATCCTCGTATTCAGGCCTATGAGAGATTATTTCATCCCCAATCAATCCTATTTTGAAGTTGATTGTATAAATATGATTGCCAACATTTATATCCAAAGGAATAAATTGCCTTTCAGCAACTCCTCTATGAGTGTTTTCAGAGACCCTAATGCCTAAAGTGCCAGTTTCCATAAAGAGGATATTAACCAAATGGTCAACCAAATCAGGTTTGGAAATAATCTTAATCAAATGTCCGGGCCTATTTTTCTTCATGGTAATAGGCACCATTGAAACATCTCTAGCCCCTTCAATCAGAAGCAAGTCAAACAGGAATCCCAATTCCTCACCAGACATATGATCAATATTGGTTTCAATTACAGAAACCTTATGTTTTCCATTTGTATTCTTGGATTTAATGACTCTTAACACATTAGGGAAATCGAATTCCTTTGAACCGCAACCATATGCAATCTCTTCAGGAGACATCATAGGAGCGAATTCTAAAAATTCATCACAGAACTCCATGTACAAAGCACAGCCAGTAGGTGTTGCAAGTTCAGAATTGACTGGTCCGCCAACGCATTTGGCTTCTCCTTTTGAGAAATCTTTAAAGGAATCCTCATTTAATCCTTTGAGAATATCCAAGCTTGCAGGAGCAGGGACAGGAATTCTTCCATGAGCAGTCTTAACCACTCCTCCGCCAACAGCAATAGGAAGACCAACTACCTTATCCTTATCCATTCCCAAATCAAAGTAAGCGCAAATTGAACCTAAAACATCTGCTACAGCATCTGCAGCACCTACTTCATGAAAATGAACTTCTTCAAGGGTTTTGCCATGGACTCTTGACTCTGAAATAGCTATTCTCTTAAAGACCTTTTTAGCCATTTCAACCATTTCGTCGGTTAAATTTTCAATATCTGCATATTTCAAGAGATCAATTTTTTCCATAAAATCTGGAAAATGAACATGATGGTTGTTTTCATTATCTTCATCAATTGTCTTTACATTGCAAAATGTAGCATCAATTCCTGACTTATTTACCTTGTTTAAGGACACTCCAACCTCACCAAAGTCAACAGCCACATCTTCCATAAGACCTTTAACTTTATCTCCGTCAGCTCCCAAATCCACAAGAGCCCCAATAATCATATTCCCAGAAATTCCTGCATTCTGAGGATCAATAATAAAAACCATAAAATTACTTCCTTAAGCTTAAATTCTAATCTCAATTAAATATCTAAATTAAATTCTCTAAAATATTATATATAATTACAATTAAATAATATTTGTTATAAAAATATATTCATTAAATATTCAATAACAACAGGTTATCCGATTGATAATAGATAATCAATCTAAAATTAGAAAAATCATTAAATGAAGATTCAAAGCAATTGAAAAGAGGAATTTAATTGTCTAAAAAAAGTAAAAGCAATAGAAGCAACAAGAAAATCCAAAGCATCAAAAACAAGCTTGTGAATGGTGAATTGATTAAAAACGAAGATGCTTTATACATTAATAATCCAGATTATTTCTTGACATTCAGTGATTTGGAAATAAGTGATGGAATTGACATCATAGAAAACATCATGGTCTTGTCAGATAATTACATCAGTTTCAATAGAGAAAATGAGGATGAACCATTAAATGATGTTGAACTGATGGAAATCACTGAAGAATATAAAGAAAATAACGATATTGATGGAGGTTATATCGCTCAAAGCTTTGATAAAATAGATTTTATAAGCAATACCTATGATGATATAACTGTCATTACTGTAATTTCCAATGACCTTGAAGTTCAGGATTTTTACAATGACCTGAAAGTTGTCAATAGTTGGAAAGGATTTGAGAATGCTAAAGTTGACTTTGGACATATAATCCTTTTGAATCATGCATTCAGCCCAAAATTACTCATTCAACTTTATAAGGTTGCAACTAAGCAAAAGGCTAAATTCTTTGAATCTCTTCACTTGCCAGCTCATATTAATCATATCTTAAACAACAATGATTTCCTTGTTATTGCATCCAATCTTCCAGAAGAGACTTTAGATCAAGATTATATAATGGAAATCGGTTTAGACATTACCAATATGGAATATGAAGATGATGACATAGATTTAGATGAATTTATTGAAAGAATTGAAGATGCTGTGGTCATAAGTTGTGAAGACTCATTGGAAAAGATTGATTTGAACATCGGAATACTTGATTATCTTGTAAGTAAAGGAATCCAAATTGGAGACATGATTGAAGTTGGAATGAGTCTTTTGGAAAATACTGAAGAAACCGGTGAATTGAAAGATAAATTAGAAAAGCAACTGCTTAAATCAATAAGCGATAAAAACATCAATGCACTATTAATTTCAGCGATTAGACTGGAAGAAGATCTTCAAAAAGGAAGAGTCCGTGAAATAGACTTAAATGAAAAATTGATTCATTTCTACCCAGATGAGATTATTGGTGCATCAATTGCAAACCAAATAGCTGGAACTAAAGCTTTGCTGAACTTCAGAAGATATTCAAAAGAGAAACCTGGAATATTATATGGATTAAGACCGGTCTTATCAAACACATTTGCTGGCTTGATAGCAGGATGCATGACAAAAATACTTGAAGAATGAATTTTTAACTATCATGATGATTTATTAAAGAACTGATGGAAATTAAAGAATTGATGGATTATTAAAGAATTTGGATGGATTTGAAAATATGAAAGATAAAAATAATGATGACTACTTTGAAAAACAAAGCCCTTCAACATTACGTTCAATTGGAGGATTATTGACTTTTTCAACAATACTTCCTTTAAACATTTACACAACTATTGATGAAATGGCAAGGCTAACTTGGTTCTGGCCAGTCTTAAATGGTCTTATAGGATTAATAGCCACAATTATTGCATTCATATTAGCAAAATTCATCCATTTTGACCCAATTTTGATTGCTGCAATAATCTATGGATTTTTATTATTGATAAATGGATTCAATCATTTTGATGGGCTTATGGACTTTGGGGATGGGGTTATGGTCCACGGATCCCCAGAGAAAAAATTAAGCATTATGAAAGATCCTATGACTGGAGTTGGAGGAATAGCTACTGGATTCATTGCAGGAACAATCACAATTGCAGCATATACCTCTTTGATTAATTATTCATATGCAGTTGGCTTTAATTTACTTTTATTGATTATTGTAGCAGAAATTGCTGCAAAGATAGGCCTAACAACCTGTTGCATATGCTCCCAAGCATCAGAAGAAGGAATCGGCAAATATTTCATAAAGTACATGAACTTGAAGAACTATGTTGTTGGATTAATCATATGTTTTATACTTTCTGTAGAGTTAAGTTTAGTACCTGGAATTCACATAGGACTTTTAGGTATCATTGGAGGCGCATTTGGAGGAGCATTAACCGCATTAATAACTAAAAAACATCTTAAAATTGCAAATGGGGATGTTCTTGGAACCTCTAATGAATTAGGCAGACTTTTCTCATTGCTCGCTATGTTAGTATTGATTTCAATAAATTTCAGTTCTTTAATTTAAATTATTAAATCAAATAAAAAAAAAAAACTTAAAAATTATAAATAATTAAAAAAACAAAAATGAAAAATTAAAATTATCAAATTATCTTATTGTAAAGATGTGAAAAAATGAATATAAATGTTTTAAGATTAGATCACAGAATAGGAAGAGACACACGTATCACAACCCATGTATGCTTAACTGCAAGAGCTTTTGGTGCAAGTAAAGTATGGTTGGCAGGAGAAGAAGACCATAGCATGATGAAAAGCGTAAGAGATATTGCAGACAGATGGGGAGGAGACTTTGAAATCGAATATAACAATTCATATATGGAAGTTATAATGAACTGGAGAGAAAATGGAGGAAAAATTGTTCATTTGACCATGTATGGTTCTCAAGCTCATGAAATTGTAGATGAAGTGCGTGGAACTGGTGATGATATTCTAATCATCGTTGGTGGAGCAAAAGTACCTACAAAAGTCTATAAGAATGCTGATTGGAATGTTTCTGTAACAACACAACCTCATTCTGAAGTTGCAGCACTTGCAATTTTCCAACATCTTTTGATGGACGGAAAGGAATTTGATTTGGAATTCGAAAATCCCGTATTTGAAGTTATTCCAACAGCTCATGGAAAAACTGTAAATATCCATGATGAAAATAGAAAAATCAATAAAGAAGAATAATGCAAGAAAAAAACTCAATAAAGAAGAATAAATTATTTCACAATAATTTATTTATCTTTCCCACCATAACATCTAATAACACCTAAGAAATAAAGTCATCCAAACGTTTTAAAGCTTTCATTTTATCATACTTATCCAGTTTTGCCTGATAAAGAGCATCCTTTACAGTAGCTATGGAATTGTCATAAACATCCCTATCAACAGGATAAGGAAAACCGTCTTTTCCCCCATGACTAAAGGAATATTTTACAGGATCCTTCCAACTTGCAGGCTCTCCAAAGACCAAATCAGAAATTAAAGCCAACGCCCTTATTTTTTTAGGACCGATACCTTGAAGCAAAATCAAGTCCTCATACTTTTCCGGCTGTATTTCCCAAGCATTCTTTAAAACTTCAAATTCCTTATCAGATAAATCCATATCCAAGACTTGATGATGTTCTGGCAAAGTAAGGGAATTTGTCTCTTCTATGCTAAAATCAGTTAAAAGAAGTTGATTAGAATCCTTTCTTTTAAAATAACTCCTTAAATGGTCCGGATTGTCATTAATCAAATCAACACTAATCTTTTGTGCTTCAACACTATCCTTAGAAGCCATATTCAGAGATTCAGTCTCTTTCTTATCACAGGATATTCCATTATGAGGGTCCTCTAAAAAACTTGTAACATTTTCACCCATCCAATGGTAACGCCTTGCATATTTTGTTGCAGTGTTCATTCCTTGCTGAACTACTGCCCAATTCCCTTTTTCAGTGATGAAGAAATTATGGACATATAAATTATAGCCGTCCTGTAGGCATGAGTTATCAACCTTTGCAGATAACTTGCTTGAATGAATCATGTCTTCAACATTAGAGCTTTTAAGATTGAATATCTCTCCTGCCCTTTCGATTCCTTGAGGAGTTTTACGGGAAGCAGCCCCTTTACCTCCAGAGATATATATTCCATGCTTTTCTGGATCAATTGAGGATTTTAATGCACCAAGGGTGGTTGTAGTTGTTCCAGAGGAATGCCAATCAAAACCAATCACACATGAGAATGCTTGGAACCAATAAGGATTAGATATTCTGTTTAAGAATTCATTAGTTCCATATTCTTCTATCACCACTTCAGAAATTGCACCAGACAAATTAGTCATTCTATCAAATAACCATCTTGGTGTATGCCCTCCATGCAGTGGCAGATTAGTTGTTCCCCTTCGTTGCATTTAAATACCCCTAAAAAGTTCTAATTAATATTATCTAAAAAATAGTATATAAAATTAAAAAGAGCATTTGAAAAATAATAGGGAGAAAAATAGAGAATGGATTATCTAATCCAAACTGAAAAATAAGCTATAAAGACTCTCCATGAGCAATAGCGACAATACCTGGAATGTCCTTAACTTCCAATTCAAAGAAAGCTTCCATCCCTTCCTCTTCATAAGCCACACATTTTTTTGAAATGACATTATTTGTAAGTAGTGCAGCTACTGGAGGAGTGACAATAAAAACAGAATTATACTTATTTAAGCTTTCCTTTGTCTCATCAGATAAAGATCCCTTTCCTATATGAAATTTCACTCCAGCACGGGATAATGTTGGAATTGATGATTCTATTTCAGCCTTATTGCTTGTAGTTGGAGCAATTCCTGCAACGCTAAATGCAGTATGCATGATAGCCATACCCTTAAAGTCAAAAGGATATTCTTCTGTATCATCGTTTTCTATAGAATTAGCTAATTTTGGCAATACTGCATCTCTACCGCAATACATTAAACCGGATAGAGATATCTTATCCCCAACTTTCAAATCATTTACAACATCATCACTAAGGGGAGTTTGTATTTTTTTCATATAATTAGATATTTTTTTAAAATTTATAAAATTTTCCTATGAAAAAATTATTTTAAAGTGTGGAAAATAATAATTGTGTAAAAGTGAAAATCTGCTAAAAAATTTAATATGTTTTAATTAAAATAACGAATAATTAAATCATATGCATTATTAAAAAAGTACAGAATAATTTAAGATATATTTAATATAATGAAATTACATCAAAGCAAATAATATAAAAATATTAATTATATACATGAAAGCCTATAAATGTGATGAAAAATTAAAAAATTAGATAAAAAGTATAGGAATATAAAAAGATAGAATATTGTAAAAAGAATATTAAAAAAAGAAATATTAAAAAAATAGAATTAAAAAAAAGTAAAGTAATTAAATAGATTTGTTTATCTCATCCAAATCATTTAAAAGGTCAATCAAATGTTCCTTTTTAATATGATTCATTAAGATGACTCTAATGGCTTTAGGATAGGAAGAACAGGATATTTTCCAATTTCTTTCCTCAAGCAATTGAGCCAATTCAAAAGTCTCCAAATATGGGTGATTGAAAGCAACTATATTCAATTTAGGCTCGACAACAAGCTCATAACCTAATTTTTTAAGATTATCTACTAAAAAGTGAGTTTTTTCCAATGCTTCAATAGCATTATTTGCATAACCCTCTTGTCCTAAATAACTCATTACAGCATATGTTGCAGCTGCAGAAGCGCCTAAACGAGTGCCTACAATGGTAGATTGATTTTTGATTGTCAAGTATGGGGAATCAACAGACATTGCATCCAAATAGGATTGGTCCCTGAATAAAATTCCTCCGGAAGGAATTGGTGAAAGCCCCATTTTATGTGGATCTACTGTAATGGATTTGACACCTTCAAGTGAAAAGTCAAAGTTTGGTAAGCCATATCCTTTATCTTTTAGGAAAGGAATTGAAAAACCACCGAATGCTGCATCCACATGTAGATGAATATCATTTCGAATAGCTATTTTAGATAAGTCTTCTATAGGATCAATCATTCCAAGCTCAGTAGTGCCTGCAATACCTACAATAGCTACAGTATTTTCATTGATGTTCTCTTCAACAGATTTAGGATCAATACGGTAATTCTCATCCAAGTCTACACGAATCAATTTCAAATCAAGCATATCTGCTGCTTTCTTAAAGGAAAAATGAGCTGATTTAGGAACTATTAATTCTCCTTTTCTAATTCCCTTATTATCTCTTGCAAGATTTCTTGCAGCCCTTATTGCCATGATATTGGCTTCAGTACCACCAGTTACCATATGGCCAACAGGATTTTCAATGGATAAGAAGGATCCAATCATCTTTAAGACCTTATCTTCCAATAATTTGGTTCCCTTAAATAGACCAGGGTCTCCTAAATTGGAATCTATAAATTTGAAAAAAGCCTCTTTAGCAATAGGATGCGCTTCTGTACACATAGAACCTAAAATCCTGCCATCAGAATATTTGCAATCCATTGCCTGAAATTTATCCAATTGATTGAAAATTTCATCATGAGATATTGGTTTTTCATTCATAAAAATTACCTTGAGTTAAAATAAATTCATTATCAAAATCCAGAATTTATTATTTTTTAATACTATTAAAACAACTGCTTAATAAATTTATGGAAAATAACAAAAAGAAGTCAATTAATTAAAATAATATTAAAAAAATAATAAATAATTTAAAAATAAAAAAATAAAGATTTAAAAGATTTAACTTTTAAATCCAAGTCAATTTAGAATTATAATTGTTTTCTTGCTGCATCAAGCATGATTTTCTTTTCAGCTCTTGCAACAGTTTTTCTTACTTCTTCTACTGCATCAGTATTGGAAGATACACTGGTAATTCCAAATTTAACAAGTTTTTCAACAATATGAGGTACACTGCCTGCTTGACCACAGATACTGCAAGTTACACCTGCTGCTGCACAATGCTTAATGGTTCTTTCAATTAAAGCCATTACTGCAGGGTGTTCTTCGCGATAGTGTTTTGCAACAAACTCATTGTTTCTGTCTACTGCAAGAGTGTATTGAGTCAAGTCATTGGTACCAAGACTTACAAAGTCAATTCCTTCTGCAATGTATTCATCAATCAAGATAGCTGCTGCAGGAATTTCAACCATCATACCAAATTCAACATCCACTTGAGGTTCCATACCTACCTCTCTGCATAATTCCTTAGCTCTTCTGAGTTCAGAAGGATGTTGTGATAATGGAATCATGATTCCAATGTTTTTGTAACCTTTATCGTGAAGCTTTTTAATTGCTTTGAATTCTGCTTTTAAGATTTCAGGTTCATCCAATTCTCTTCTGATACCTCTCCAACCTAACATTGGGTTGTGTTCTCTAGGTTCATTTTCCCCACCTTCAAGGGTGATGAACTCATCAGTAGGAGCATCAAGAGTTCTGTACCACACAGGTTTTGGATAGAATTCATCTGCTACTTTTAAAACACCTTCAGCAATTGTATCAACCAATTTGTCTTCTTCACCATCAAGGATGAATTTTCTTGGGTGAACACCAGTGGATAACATCATGTGTTCAGTTCTGAGCAATCCTACACCATCTGCACCGGTTGCTGCTGCTTTTGGAGCTGCTTCAGCCATACTTACATTAGCTTTAACTTCGGTTACAGTGATTAAAGGAGTTGCAGACACTTGAACTGCACCAGCACTTGCTTCCTCACTTTCAGCACCTTTAATGATACCTTTGTATACTAAACCCTTTTTACCGTCAGCAGTAACTTCATCATTTTCTTTTAAGGTAGTTGTTGCGTCTCCAGTACCTACTACACAAGGAATTCCTAATTCTCTTGAGATAATAGCTGCGTGACAGGTTACTCCACCTTCATCAGTTACAATACCGGTAGCTCTTTTCATAGCTGGCACCATATCAGGAGTGGTCATAGTGGTTACCATTACATCTCCATCTTGAACCTTATCAAGTTCATCAAGACTTAAAATAACTTTAACAGTACCTGATGCTAAACCAGGACTTGCACCAAGACCTCTGATTAAAACTTCTAAATCCACTTCTTCCTCTTCAGCTTCTTCTTTCTTAGAATCGCCTAAGGTAGTAATTGGTCTGGATTGTAATAAAAATAAGTTTCCATCATGGAATGCCCATTCAGTATCTTGAGGTTTGCCGTAATGACCTTCTACTCTTTTAGCCATTGCAACAAGCTCTAATAATTCCTCATCAGATAAAACTCTTTCTTTCCTTAAATCTTCAGGAACATCAACTTGAATGGAGGTTCCGCCTTCTTCATTAGTGAACATAGTTTTCTTGTCACTAATGGTAACATTTAATACTTCATTAGTTTCTTTATCTACAGCGTAGTTATCAGGAGTTACAGATCCGCTAACTACAGATTCACCAAGTCCCCAAGAACCTTCGATTAAAGCAATGTTTTCACCAGTGGAGGGGTTTACAGTAAACATAACACCTGCCTTATCGGAATCTACCATTTGTTGAACAACTACTGCAATGTAAACTTGAGAGTGTTCAAAGTCATTTTCTTCTCTGTAGAAAATAGCTCTTGCTTCAAATAAGGAAGCCCAACATTTTCTTACATATTCAATTACATTATCTAATCCTTGAACGTGCAAGAAAGTATCTTGTTGACCTGCAAATGAAGCTTCTGGCAAGTCTTCAGCAGTTGCGGAAGAACGAATAGCTACATCAGCACCATCTTCTTCTCCAACTCTTTCGGATAATTGGTTGTAAGCTTCAGTAATGTAAGTGGAAATTCCATCAGGTATAGGAGTTTCAATGATAATTGTTTTAATTTTTTCTGCAGCTTCTTGAAGCTCTTTAGTGTTATTAATATCTACTTGGTCTAAAATATCCATAACCTTGCTAAAAATTCCAGTGTCTCTCATAAATTTATCATAAGTTTTAGAGGTCACAACAAATCCTGGAGGGACTGGAATACCTGCTTGGGTTAATTCACCTAAATTAGCACCTTTACCGCCAGCAATACCTAAATCATCTTTACTTAAATCTTCAAATTTTTTAACGTACATTGTTCTGCTCCTTTTTAAACAATAGTCCTTAATCAATTTTCAATAATTGAATGATTATGACGTTTGGATATTAAATTAAAGTCCAAATAAATATATTTTAAGATTTTTAATTTTTTATTAAATTAAAATTAAGAATATTGATAAATGAAAAATTTAGAGATTTTTCAAACAGCCCAAGACTTATTTGACTAAATCTGCACCTTTTTCAATAACAATTCTACAAGATACAGGCATTTTCATACCTGCTCTTTTTAAAGCGGTTTTAGCGTCTTGGAAGTTTTTAGGGTTTACATCAATAGACATGATTTTTTGATTGGTTTTTACTAAAGCTTCTACACTAATCGCTTTACCGAAAGCGTTTCTCATACCACTTTGTACCCTGTCCGCACCTGCACCGGTTGCCATAGGGTTTTCTCTTACGATGTTGTGAGGGTATACTCTTAATTTTAAGTGGTATCCTAATCTACCAGCAGATCTTTGCATGTATCTGTTAGAAGCAATACGAGCTGCTTCTAAAGCATTGTGTCTAATTTGAGCTGGTTTTTTAACTGCTAAGGATACTCTTACAGGGAAATCTTCGGATAAGTTACCCATATCATATTGAACAATTCTGTTATTTGGTATTTTTCTAATATATTCTCTTCTTGAATAAGCACGAACCATTACTAGTCCTCCATATAATCATAATTAAGAATTTATTGTGTGGAAAGCTATTGTACAAAGCTATTTCTAAATATTGCACATTATTAATGCTTTATTAAGTTCTAATCTAAAATACACAAAAATTCTTGAAATTTTTTAATCAGCTAAAAGCCGAAAAGTAATTGTTCTATCAGAACAAAGAAATAATAGCTATTTTGCAAAGTATAATCCCATATTAAGAAAATATAAGCTATAATTATATTCTTATTATCATACTTTCCTATCCTAGCCATATAAAATTGAGAAAATTAATAATTGATTTTAATATATGAATATTATATATTATTAATTTATAAAGTTAGATAGAATGTTACTATATATTTTTTTAAACATTAATAAATGTTACCCTATATCATATATAATTTTAAGATATCATATGAATTTAAAATAATGATGATTAAAAAAATGTTAAAATGAAAATAAAAATAAAATGATTAAAAAATTTATAATTGAAATTACAAAACAATGATTGTATTAGAATTTTAATTTCTTAAAAAATTTATCAGGTAAAAGGATGAACATCAAATCAAATATTAAAATGGAATATAAAGATTCCCAATACGCTGAAATTGTCTATAAATCCCTTGAAGTGGATAATGAAGGATTTGTACAAAGCGTCTTGGATGGAAATGTAATAAATTTCAAAATTGAAAGTGATAAGTTAGGCAGTTTTTTAGCTACAGCAGATGATCTCATAGCTTCTGAAATATTAGCTGAAGAAATAATGAAGAAAACAAATGAAAAAGATATTTCAAAATAATGAGACTGAAAAAAGATACAACGAAAAAATTAAAAAAAAATAAAAAAAATTTTAAAAGATAAATTTAATAATAATTAAAACTAAAAATATATAACACTATAATGATATAACACTAAGTTATATTTTTTCTCATAATATAATAAACAAGGACAAAAATGAAGTGTTAATATGGAATGTCATAATCACCCAGATAGAGAGGCTGTGGCAAATTGTTCATTTTGTGGAAAAGCAATTTGTCCAGAGTGTAGTGTGGAGATTGGTGGAAGCATTTATTGTAAAGATTGTTTAAATGACATCATTGCAAAAACCATGGTGGCAGAAGAAACTAAAGCAGATTCTCTAAAAACTGCAGAAGTAGATGAAGAACCTGCAGATTTATTTGAACCAATTACTCCAATTCAAGCAGAGGAACGTCAAGTTGCAGAAGAGATTGCAAAACCAGTTGACAAAGCTCCTGAAAACTTTGAAACTGATTATGAATATGAAACTGCATATGTTGAAACTTACGAAGAAGATGGAGATGAGGATAGCTATTACGAAAATCCTGAACCTATTCCTGAACCTGTACCGGAATATAGGGAACAGGAAAGAAAACTTAAAGCAAAACCTCAACCAACCAGACCTCCTATTGAACCTATTCATACTGGAGACATAGATGAGGATTATTATTATGAACCAATTCCTAGTGAAACCCCAAGTAATGAACTTGAAGCAAAATATGAAAGATATTTAGAAGATTTATATTATGATGAAGAAGAGGATGTAGTTCCTCCAGAACTTCTTGAAGAAGTTGTTGAAGAACCTCCTAGGTCTAGAGCTCCTAAAGAAAAAAGGAGAAGGAAGAAACAAGCGAAAAAAGAACGTGCAGCATATGAGGAAGCACCTAGAAGACAAAGACCTAGAAATTATCCAAGGGATGATGAATATTATATCAACCCTAGAGATGAATACGAAGAAGACTTTATAGTTCCATCCCATAATAGAAGAAGAGTTCCTCAAAGAGATGCTGAAAGTTATGAGGAACTCAAAAGAAGAATTGAAAGAAACTACGAACTAGAACAGCAAAGCAAAAAAAGAGGTCGCTTCAGAAGATCTAAAAAATCAAAATACGATTATGATGACTATGATGAACTAGAAAATATCCAAGAGATGCACAAATATCCAGTGGAAGAAGAAAGCGAAAAACTTTCATTCACTGAAATCCTTCTTGCAATCATCTTAATCATTTTAATACTATTACTTATCTTATATGTAATTTACTTATTCAGATTAAGTGGAGATTACGCTGGTTTCATAGAAGCTCTTACAGGATTAGTCCAAAATCCTGGAGAATTCATTACTAACGTATTGAATTAATTAAAATAATAGAGAAATTATTTCTCTATCTTTTCTTTTTTTAACACTTCAATTAATTTTTATTCTTTTTCTTTTTTTACTTATTTGACTTATTTGACTTATTTGACTTAATGCTAATTTTACTAATAAATATAAACTCATTTTATTAATTTAAATTTTTTTAATACATATTTAAAAAAAAAAGTAAAAAGATCTATTAGAATAAGGATAAAAATTGATAAAAATAGTTATAAAAAGTAGTTAAAAATAATAAAAAAGAAAATAAAAAAAGTAAAAAGTAAAATGAAAAATAATTAAAATAATTATTCTTCTGCTTCTTCTTCAGCAGGTTCTTCTACCTTTTTCTCGAATTCATCTACGAATTCAACTTTTTCGTAATCCATATTGTCCCAAATGTCTTTGGAAATTCTGAATCTAGCAAAAGTTACATCCATGTATGATTTTTGATCGAATCTGGTGATTTCATCTAATTTGATACTTACTTTGTCACCATCGATTTTGATTTCAGTTTTGTCTAAATCCATGTTAGGGTAGGAGTAGTGTAACTCAATCATACTTTTGATTTTTTCTTCATCATCTTCAATAACTTCAACTACAGAAACATCATATTCTAAGTTTTTACCAGCTAATTCGTGGTTGAAGTCCACTTTAACTCTTCCACCGTTTACAGAAATGATTTTACCGGTACCTGCATCTGCAGTGATTTTCATACCTCTAACAGGAGTCATACCTTGTTTTTTGAATTCTTTCATTGGAATTAATTGAATGAAGTTAGGGTTTCTTTGACCAAAACCGTTTTCAGGAGTTACAGACACGTGAACAGCATCTCCCGCTTCAGTTCCAATAATAGCATCATCAATAGCTTTTAATAAATGATTTCCTCCAACGATAATTGGGATTGGACCGTAAGTTTTATTTTCTACTAAAATACCTGCTTCTTCAGCGATATCTTCGGAAGTAGTATCAAATACTTCATCAGTTTCTTTTATTTTTCCAGTGAAATTTAATCTTACAAAATCTCCTTCTTTAATTGCCATAAATAATTCTCCTATAATCTTTATTATAAAACAAATTACATTTTTAAATATTAAGATATGTCTTTACTTCACAGCATACTCACAGTTCAAAATAATCAAATGTAATTAATAATAAAATTGAATAGTAAATTTAATAATTTAATATCAATATAAAATATCTAGCTAATTAAAATAAAATTTTTTAATTAATCAAATATTCATTATATATTTTTAATAAGTGATATTATATAATGTTTACTAATTTAATAAAAAATTTAGAAAAAATTTAATAAAAAATATGCTAAAACTTATTGTAAAAAATTTTAAAAATAGGGATATTAATCAGCAACTATATTTTTTACAAATCTATTGCCGTTTTCAAATACTTTTTCTTTAAATTCCTCTAAAACATCCTCATTTTTATAATTTAAGACACGTACAGTGCTAGGGTAATTATTGATATATTCAGAAATCATGTCTGCATTGATTCTTGTTTCTAAAATGCTTAAAACCCTATTTTTAAAATGGCTGCTAAAACCATAGAAAAGGGAACTTTCAATTTCGGAGAGTGATTGGAATGGTTTTTCCTCACGCTTTTGAACTAATTCATTAGCCAACTTTTCATTAAAGAAATTTAATTTAAGCAAATCGGCATAAGGCAAATTGTTTGCAGAATCAATAATGTATTCTTCAACTCTTAAATCATGCAGTGGTGCTCTATCCTCATTGATTTCCCTTTCTAAAATCCTAAGTGTTTCACCTGGCAGCATTGATTTTACTGAGTCTAAATTATTCTCTGAACAAGCCTTACGAATCAAAGTCCCACTTACGCCTTCAATACGTGGAACAAAAATGAATTTGTCCTTAAAATCAAATCCTATCTTTTTCAATGATTTTGAAAATGAAACTATAACGTAATTATCCTCTTCCAGTTTTCCATTATAGATTACTTCTTTAGTATCCATATCAACGATTTTATAAGGTTTTGGAGCTACACCGTGACCTAAAGAAATCCTATCCAATATCTTTTCATAACCATCAAAAGGCCTGTAGCCTCTTGGTATGAAATCAGTGTTTAATGCATGGAACATTTTTGTTAAACATAAAGAGTATTGGCCAGATCCCATAATTCCCATAGGTGGCCCTTCAACAACAATATCTGCACCTACAGCAATAGCTATTTCCGCCCTTGTTTTTCTATGTAAAATGTAAGGTAATCCTCTACCGCTTCTTTCAAACAATCCAGGAACGACAGCAACAAATAAACCATCAGGGATTTTTTCCTTTGCAGTTTTCATACAGTGAAAATGACCATTGTGAAGTGGAGAATACTCTGTAAAATCTGCAATTAATGGTCTTGAATTAGAGGATTTCTTTAAAAATTCCTCATCAGAAGCTAATTGGGAATATTTTTTTGAATTTTCAAAATCCTTGAAGAATGTTTTCCTATCATTCTCTTGAATCTCTTTTATAAAATCTATTGAAGGCATAATATATAATATAATGATTAAAATTTATAAAACTATTTAAAATTAAAACCAAAAATCCAAAGCAGAATTTTTTAGAACTATTCAAAATCCTCATCGATATTATCCTCAATCCATAAATGAACTGCTTCTTCCATAGCTTTACTGTACCATTTAGGCTCAAATCTAAATTTTTGAGAAGCCATTTTTCTAAACTTGTAATCTAAATTCTTATCAATAACAATAGTAACTCTTTTTTCATCACTTTCTTTAGAAGTCATATAATCACAACTGATGAATTTTTATAATTAATCTCTTTAAGCTTAATTTTTTAAACTTGATTTTTTACTAGATTTTTATACTCATTAATCTGTTTACTATATGTAACTATTTATAAAAAAACATTCTTAAATCGATGTTTTTTGCAATTACTATAATATATAGTTTTTATTAATAAAAAGATTTTCTATAAAGCTTTTAAATTAGAAAATAAGAATTATAATTAATAATTGACTCAAAATTATGACAATTTTACAAATTTGAATCAATGTTAAAAATTAATAAAAAAGAAATTTTAAGATTAAAAATATAAAAATAAAAAGCAAATTGAAAAAGTGAATAAAAAAGTGAAAAAAAGTAAATGAAAAAATAGATGAAAAAAATAAATGAAAAACAAAAAAGAGCTAAAAAATAAAATAGAAAATGAGCTAATTAGATTAAAAGATCATTTTCCATAACTATTTCTCCATTGACTATTGTCATAGTTGCCTTACCTTTATATGAAAGCCCATCAAATGGAGAGTACTCCGCTTTTGTATAGAAAGTATCTATATCGAAGATTCCTTCTTTATTCAAGTCAATTACCACTAAATCAGCATCATATCCTTCTTTAATGAAACCTTTATTCACAAGATTAAACCTTTTAGCGGCATTTTCTGAAAATATCTTAGGAATTAAACTTAAATCTAGATTTGATCTATTGACTTCAGTCAACAATAATGACAATACTGTTTCCAAAGATGGAATCCCCGGACTTGAATCCCAAACTCCTTTGGTCTTCTCTTCTAAACTATGAGGAGCATGATCTGTACCGATCATTGAGTTTGCATTTAAGTCATTGATCGTGACGTTTTTACCTTTTTCCCTTAAAGGAGGATTGGTTTTTATAAGTGTTCCAAATTCATTGAATGCTGTATTGTCATACAATAAATGATGAGGAGTAAATTCATAACTGACATTGTTGGAAATGGCTAAATTCATCGCATTTCTAGTGCTTAAATGGCAAATGTGTAAATCCACACCATATTTTTTAGAAAGCTCAATCGCTTGAGATACAGATGCATCTTCAGATTCTGCAGGTCTGCCATAACTATATGCAATTGCTTCACTCTCTTCTGCTAAGTTTTTAGTGGATTCCAAAACAATATCCCTTTTTTCAGCATGAACCGTCACTATTGGCTTTTTAATTGCATTTTCTCCCAATTTAGAAATGTCTTCAAAAATTTTATCTAAATTCGCATCAGTTTCCAAATCCATAAATACCTTAAAGGACATTGGGTTCAATTCGAGAATTTTTTCCATTTCATCAAGGGTGGAATATCCTGCATGAAGTCCAAAATTAACAATAGACTTTGATTCCGCAATCTTCTGCTTTTCCTTAAAAACTTCATATGTATTGGTTTTTGGAACAGTGTTAGGCATATCCATAACAAATGTAAATCCGCCATGAGCCGCAGCCATAGAACCGGTTTTGAAATCTTCCTTATAAGTCAATCCAGGATCTCTAAAATGAACATGAGGGTCAATAAGACCTGGCAAAACTAACTGTCCATTAAGGTCTATTTCCTTGTATCCTTCAATTGAAGATTTTGATATTTTAGCTATCTTCCCATCTTCAATAGCTACAGACATACCATCAGAATAATCCAATAATTTTAGATTTTTTAAAACTAAATCAAACATAAAATCACTAGTATTTTTAAAATAATTTTAATTTAAAACAATTTCTACAATGATTAAAATTTTTAATCAAACAAATTATAATTTTATAATTAATTTAATATTTAATTTAATATTTAATAAATTTGATTAAAATAAATGAAAAATTTTAGTTAAAATAAGATTCATTGAAAAATTAGTAAAATCATTGCAAAAAAGAAAAAAAGTAAATAAAAAAAGGCACTTAACCCCATTGTTAAGTGCCTTATACCTAAATATTTAGGTTTAATTTTGTTTTGTGTTTAGAGCCTACCTATTTTAAGGTTAAGGATTTAGGAGTACACTTTTCGAGACATTGTTCACAGAGAGTACAAAATCCAGCAATAGGTAAGTTAACTTTGTATGCTTTGTGTAACATATCATATGGACATGCGTCAATACATTCTCCACATTCGTCACATTTAGATGGGTTGAAGATAATTCTATCTCTAGATACTACTTCACCATCAATTTCTTTGTCTACATAGTCTAAGATTAATGCGTCGTTAGGACATACGTTAGCACATGCACCACATCTTACACACATGGTGAAAGATTGTTCGCCCATATCTTTCTGACGGGAAGGTACTTCCATTCCTCTTTTTGTAACTACTTTTATAGCTTCAGTAGGACATTTTAAAGCACAACCACCGTCAAAGAGACATTTTTCTTCTTCCCAACAGATACCTTCGCTAGAACTGAATTTGGATGCACCATATTCAACATCTAAGTCAATTGCATCTACAGGACATACATTTACACAAAGACCACATGCAGCACATGCTTCTGGAAGATCTACAGTCAAGTCAGATTTAGGAGTGATGAAACTTCCAGGACAAATGTCAACACAGGAATTACAACCGATACATGCTTCAGCGTCTAAAGTGAATGATTTCATGTTTTTAGTACGTTTAGCAGGGTTTGCATTTTCTGCGATGAAAATTGCATTCCATGGACAGGATTGTGAACATACTCCACATTGGATACATTTTTCTTCATCTACTTCGATAGGTTCTCCGTAAGCAGATAAGGTGATTGCATTAACAGGACATTCAGCTACACATACACCACATCCTTTACAATCATCAATGTATACAGGTCCTTCTGGTTCAATAACTCTGCTTGCAGGTTCTTTTACTCCAGGAACTCCGATAACGTCTACAGGGCAAATGTCAACACATTTTTGACACATTACACAGAATCCTTTGAGGAGTTGGGAATCTTCTGCATCTAATTTAAGAGTTTTGGAAGGACATGCGTCTACACAATCTCCACATTCATCACATTTGGTTTTGTTAAAGATTAATCTAACTTGAGTGTTTCCTTCTTCATCAATAGCTATGTCTTCTACTTGTAAAGCACCGTTAGGGCAGACTTCTGCACATTTAGGTTCTTCGTTACAAGTATCACAGTAAACGATGTGATCGCCTACTTCAATAGCTGCTGTAGGACAAACGCCTTCACATGCTCCACATTTAATACAGCTATTTTCATTGAATACTATCATTTTAACACTCCAAAGTTAGATTTTTTTAATCATATTTCCTTCACTGTCATATACTTCTACAGTAGCTAATCTCATTTGGCTATCCATAGTGTGGGTAGCACAAGATAAACATGGGTCGTGAGCTCTGATAACCATTTCCATTAAGTTGAAAATTTTGTCATCTACTTCTACGCCAGGTTTGATGTAGTCTTTAGCTACTTGTTGAATACCCATTTCCATTGCAGGGTTGTTTTGGATAGTTGCTACAACGATGTTTGCTTGGGTGATTAAACCTTCGTCATCAGTTGTGTAGTGGTGGATTAAAGTACCACGAGCAGCTTCTACAATACCTGCACCTTCACCAGCAGTTCTTTCTAATGCTTCTGGGAATTTATCACCAGATAAGTCACCTTCTAATGCATCTACAGCCATTTCAGCAGAAGCTAATAATTCGATTAATCTTGCCCAGTGGAATAATAATGGGTATTGTGCGTAACCGAATTTGTCTCTGAAGTCTTCTAAAGCACCTTGTGCTAAAGGAGCTGCATCAGGCATTTTGTCACAAACATTAATACGGGATAATGGTGCTACTCTGTAAATACCTTCTGGGTATCCTAATTCTTTAATGTAAGGGAATTTTAACCAGGAGTAAGGTTTTACATGTTCAGCAATAATATCTTTGTATTCAAGGTTGTTATATTCAGTGTAAATAGAACCGTCTTTGTCTTTTATTCTTACTTTACCGTTGTATACGTCCCAGTCACCATCTTTGGTTACAATACCACAGTGACGGGTGTCACCGAAGTATCCTAAGGTTTTGACTAAGTCAATTTTTTCTTCTAAGATAGGTACTGCTAATTCAATAGTAGCTTGTGCTAATTCTACGTTTTCTTTAGCTTTAGTTAATAAGTCAGCTTGAGTTTCTTCATCTAATTCAGTGGAAATACCCCCAGGAGTAGAGGAAGTTGGGTGAATTGGACGACCACCAGTTGCAGATACAATATCTAAACCGTTTCTTCTGATTTTAATAGCTTGTAAAGCAACTTCCGGCATATCTTGGATAATTTGGAAAACGTTTCTAGTTTTTCTGGTTCCGTCAGGAATGACTAAATCAGGTGCTGCTAAGAAGTAGAAGTGGAGAGCATGAGAGTGCATGAAAGATCCCCAGTTCATTAATTCTCTCATTTTGTAAGCAGCAGGTAAGATTTCGTCATCATCAAATCCATAGATTTGGTCAACAGCTTTAGCAGCTGCTAAGTGGTGTTGTACATCACAAATACCACAGATTCTAGGTACAATACGAGGTATTTCCTCAGCTGGACGTCCTTGTAAGAATTTTTCGAATCCTCTAAATTCCATAACATGTAATCTAGTGTCTTCTACATTTCCTGCTTCGTCAAGGTGTACAGTAATTTTTGCGTGACCTTCAATACGAGTTACAGGTTCCATAGTAAGTTTTACCATATTATTTTCCTCCTTTTTGCATTTTAGCAGGGACTAAAGCAGCTGGTAAAGTGTAAGTGTAGAAAGTACCTACAATATCATCTAATTGGTCAGCTACTTGTTCAGGGTCTACGGTTTTATCTTCGTTAATACCGTAGTCAGATGCAATCGCAGAAATCATTTTTGCACCTGCATCGTTTACTTTAGCGGTAGGTCCGTAACAACCTCTACATGGGATAGCAATACTTGGGCATTGTGCACCACATAAGGATACGGTTGCAGGTCCCATACATACTAAACCTTGAGCAATTAAACATAAATCATCTTCTGGTTTACCAACTTCAAATTGTCTTTTAATGAAGTCCATAGCGAGTCCAGCAGGTGGTTTTTCTCTAGGACATACTTCACAAAGGTTAGTGGTTGGTAATTCGATAGTTCCTCCGTTTAATAAGGTAAGAATAGCTTCAGCTACTACGTCAGATTTTGGAGGGCAACCAGGAATCATTAAGTCAACTTGAATTGCTTCACCTAATGGTCTTACTCTGCTTTCTAAGGTTGGTACATCTTCGTTAGGAATGATTCCTTCTGGGTTTACAGTACTGCAAGAGTTAATGTAACCTTCAGTAGTTAATTCTTCTACAGTGTGTAAGTTACCGAGACCAGGAATACCACCGTAAGCAGCACAAGTACCGTATGCAATAACGAGGCCAGCTTTTTCTCTTAACATTTCTGCTAATTCTCTGTTTTCTTCGTTTCTAATTCCACCTTCTACAATGAGTACGTCTAATTCAGGTACTTCATCATATTTAGTATCACATAATACCGGTGAGAATTCGAATTGTGCTAATTCTAAAACATCTAATAAAGATTCGTGAAAGTCCGCAATGGATAAGTGACAACCGGAACAACCTCCGAGCCACATAGTTCCTACTTTAGCTTTATCTGCCATAAATAATCCTCCATTTAAATTTATCCTTCAGCATCTAATTGTGCTTTTAATGGGGAAGGTCCTAAATCTTTAATTCTGTTTACCATCATTTTTACAGAACTAGCGAATTTTTCTCCTTCAGAAGCAGAAATCCAGTCGTGGTGGACTCTTTCTCTTCCGATTCCCATATCTTCGACTAATTTATAAACTAATCTCATTCTTCTGTCAAGTTTATAGTTACCTGCATCGTAGTGGCAGTCACCCATGTGGCATCCTGCTACGAATACACCATCAGCACCGTCTCTAAATGCTTTTAAAATAAACTGAGGGTCAATTCTTCCAGAACACATTACTCTAATAACACGAATGTTAGGTGGGTATTGCATTCTTGCAGTACCTGCAGTATCTGCTCCACCATAGGAACACCAGTTACAACAAAACATTACAATTTTTACATCTTCAGACATAGAGTTTATCCTCCTCTATTAAAATTTTAGTTTATAGTCCTAAAAAAATTTAATTTAATCTAAGACTCATCCAACTATTTCAATCCAATAACCATTAAACCATATTATCAAATCAAAACTAATACAATTCAATTCATTTAATACCGATTGAAAATATTAAACTTTATTAAAATTGAAATAATTGAGATATTCAACATAAATAGTTTTCACTATTTTTAATCTATAAAGATCCAAATCAAAAATCTTAATAGATTACCTTCTTGAATCCAAATCAAAAAATTCAAGAATTCCGTTTAAACTTTAAAAATCAAATCAAAATTTTTAAAGTTATAGATTTCAATCTAATTTCTTTTTTAAAAAAGTTTTTCAAATCTATATTAAAGTATGTTAAGGCATACTTTAATCTCAAATCATCGTACGCTAATGAGCTAGCTCAGCTTAACATTAATGTACTGATTATATATTATATTAAATATTAAATATAAAGGTTACTTGGAAAGGGAATACACAAGATTTATATAGTATAATACTTTTTTTAAAAAAGATATTACATAACTAAAAAATTTATTTTTATTTATACGAAATATTATTGGAAAATAACCATTTTTACCAATAAAAATTAAGAAAAAACAAATCAATTTTACTTAAATCTAAAATGAAGAATTTAAATAAAAATAAATTAAGTTTTAAAACATTAAAACAATTTTTATAATCAAGAATAAAATTTGAAAAAATGGCTTAAAATTAAGGAATACCTAAATAAAAGAATTTGAGAAATTTTTGAAAAATTAAAAATTTAGGAAAATAAAAATTTTTTTAGAAAAAAATGAATGAAAAAATGATAAAAGTAATGATTAAAACTCATAATGAAAATCATGAAAAATTGTAAAAAAAGTTAAAAAAATAGAAAAATAAAAAGAGAGAGTTAAGAGCAATTTACTCCCAACTAATGAAAAGATTTTGTTCAAACTTTTTCTAAAAGTTTGAACTACATTCCATCTAAACTCATGTCAATCATTTTTTGAGTTTCAGCAGCTAATTCATCTGGCAAACCAGTGATGTCCATGCTTAGGAAACCTCTAACAATCATGGAAGCCGCTTCCTCTTCAGTCAATCCTCTTGAAGTCAAGTAGTAAATCTCTTCTTCATCGATTTGACCAACTGCTGCTTCGTGAGACATTTCAAGGTTTGCTGCATTTGCCTCAAGTTCTGGAACTGCATAAATGGAGGAATTGTCATCTAAAACCAATCCATGACATTCTAAGTGACCTTTTACATTAGGAACATTTCCAGATAAATGTCCTCTTGAATAGATTCTGGAATGATCATTAGCAACAGAACGGGAAATGATCTCAGCACTGGTATTAGGTGCATTCAAAATAGCTCTTGAACCCATATCAATAATTGAGTCATTGATACCGCTTTGAATACTTTGGAATAATGCCCTTGCATTTTCACCATTACAGTAAGTGGTAGGATAAGACTGAATAGATTTAACTGGACTGGTTAAAATGTAATTATTGATGTAAGTACTGTTCTTTTCCTGATAAATTGCAGTTCTCGGACGTACTTCCACTTGTTCAGCCCAGTTGTGGACCATAGTGAAAGTTACTTTTGCACCAGGTTTTATGTAAATTTCAGAAACGCCTACGTGAAGTGCAGAGGAAATGTCATCGCCAGTTGCACAACCTGTTATCAAATGAAGTTCTGAATTCTCTTCAGCAATGACAATGTTGTGAGCGGTTTGCATAACGTCTTGGTCTGCAATGAACATACAAGCTTGAACTGGGAATATTTCCTTGGTTCCAGGTAATGATCTGACAAAATAACCACTATATGCATCATTTTCAGATTCTTGTAACGCACATTGTGCAGTGTATTTATCAACATCAGGTTTTACAGCTTTCCACAAGTAATCCTTCAACCAGGAATGCTTATCCAATGCAACACCTAAGTTCATAAGTTCAATGGAATCAGATATGGAATGTGAAAAGATATTTGATTGATCCATTTGAACAAAAGAACCTGCTCTTTCTTCAGAATTAGCATCTACCCCTACTTTTAGGATAGTCTTTTGAGTTTTCTTGCCAATATCTTTTAAGTCATCAATTACATCAAAAGCATTAATGTCCTCTGTAGTGAAGTTTTCAATGACAACATCTGTACCTAACGCTGCCTTTTTATCTTTAGCCTTTTCAGCATCATGAGTTACATTCTGCACAACCAACACATCCTTTAAATCCTTCTTTTCTAATGTCTTCTAAAATTTCATCCGGGTCACCAGAACAAGCAATTACACCATGCATCAATACATGTGCCTTATCTGCTTTAACAAAATTCAAAATGTAACCTAAGTGAGTAATAAGCAAACCTGCCTTTTTCCTTTGACCAGGTTTTTTATCCTTATCCAATAAAACATTCAATTCACCAGCTAACAATTCAACATTTTCAATATCTACACCGGAGTCCGGTTCATCAAACATGGTGAAAAGTGGTCCTTGAGCAAGCAATTGGAGAATTTCAGACCTTTTAACTTCCCCACCGGAAAATCCTCTGTTAACATCTCTGTCTAAGAATTCATCACTGAATTTTAATTTTTTAGCAAGCTCTTGCATTCTTGGATTCAATTCTTCATCAGGGTCTTGCTTGGATTCGAATTTCAATAAGTCCCTTACACTAACTCCACGAATAGCCGGAGGGTTTTGGAAACTTACTCCAAGACCTTTTTGAACTCTTTCAGTGGTTGTTAAATCAGTGATGTCTTCTCCATTGAATATGATAGATCCTTCTACAACCTTATATTTTGGGAACCCCAAGATAGTTAAGAATAATGTACTTTTTCCCGCACCATTCGGACCTAAAAGCACATGGGTTTCCCCTTCTCTTATAGCAAGGTTTACGCCATTTAAAACACGTTTACCCTCTACTTCAACAACTAAATTCTTTACTTCAAGTAACATTATATCAAATCCTTATTGATTTAAATTACTAAGATTAATATCAATTAAATTAAAAAGCATTATTACACTGTTATAACAATAGTTATAACGGCATTATATAACAACCTTATATAACAATAGTATATTTATTTTATTATATAAAAACATTACATTTTTAATTTAAGTCTCTGTAAAAAAAGTAGATCTTTGAAAAAATAGTTTAGATAAAATAAAAATGATAAAACAAAAATTAGAAAAAATAGACCAAATCAATTAAAAATAGTTATATTAAGTGTAAATTTAAATTAAGTGTAATGAAAAAATAAAAAATAAAAAAAGTGAAAATTAGAAAAATTATTCAGTTACAATAATAAATTCTCCAACTTTTTCTATTTTGGTGAATGGGATTAATAATAAATCTCCTCTACGTTTTGCACCTTTTACATGAATATTACGTCCAGCTTCTACTTTTACTGCAATATCCACGATTTTACCAGTTTTTTCATTAATAATTAACTCATCAAGCACTCCTAAAATACGAGCATTATTAGTAGCTACTTGATAGCTTTTAATTTCACTCCATAATTTTTCTTCTCTTCTATGAGTATTAGGTTTAGCAACAGCATTTTCCATATTTTCACCGATAAATTTTATAAAAATGATTGAAGGTATGATTCGTGTTTTAGTTTTTTATAAAAACACTCAATTTAAAATAACTAATTTTAATAAAATATAGATTAGTTTACCTTAATACTGTTTATATTTAAAGAAATATATAAAGTTATTGATATTTTTAGTAAAAATAAAGAAAAATAGTATAAAAATCTAAAAAAGAGTAAAATATAATGGGAATAAATGAAAAAGAATAAAAAATTTTAAAAATTTCTTATTTTCAAATAATATAACAATGGATAAAACTGAAAAAAACTAAAAAAATATAAAAAATTGGATTAATGAAAATAGTAAAAAATATGCTAAAAAATATGCTAAAAAATATGCTTAAAAATCTAAAAGTTGTTGAAAATTATAAAAATTTATTGGTTAATATAGCTGTCTCGATAGTATTTACATTAAAAATTAACTCATGCCTTGAAATAATTAAAAGTTGCTCGTCCTGAACGACATTTTCACTCCGAAGTATGTTAATTCCTGAAGGGACATTTCCATTAAATTCATAGGAATAATTTATCGCATATTCATCAAAAATTTCAACTGGAACTGAGACTGATAATGCAGGTTTGTCTTGACTTAAATAATAGTTTAAGATTTCATCAAGAATATCCGCACCAACCAATGGCAAGTCTGCATTGATGAAAATCAGAATGTCATCCTTGGACCTTGACTCAAAAATTTCCAAAATGTTAGAAAGATCTTCAACAAAACCTTTACCTAAAGTATCCAAATAAAAATTATTTTTTTCACTTTCATAAAATGAATCATCAAAATTTGAAAAATCCAATTCATTTATTAAAAACTCCTTTGTGTTTGGAGCATTTGGACTGACTGCAACAACTGTCTTTTCAATTAATTCTGATTCATTAATATTATCCAAGACATAACTCATCAATGGCTTATCATTTAAAGGATAAAGTGGCTTTTCAATATCTGACTTTAATCTTAAGCCTTTTCCACCTGCCATAAC
>NZ_JAEDCO010000003.1 GCF_016294135.1 Methanobrevibacter ruminantium | reverse complement strand
ACTATCAAAAATAAAGAAAATGATAGAAAATAATAGTTATTTATAGTAGGTGTAAATTTGTCCAATCATCAAAAGATTACTGATTCACCCATAGACTTTGCAGAACAAGTCATTGATGATGTAAAAAATTCAAAGGAAGATGGGGTTTTGAAATGTGTGCAATGTGGAATGTGCACTTCAACCTGTCCTGCAGCACGCCATAGCGAATATAATCCTCGAGACATTATGGAAAGAGTCTTGGAAGGAGACTTGACAATCCTGGAAGAGGATTGGATATGGAACTGTTTCTACTGCTATACATGCCATAGCGTATGCCCTGTTGGAAACAGCGTATGTGAAGTAAATCAAATATTAAAGCAATTTGCAATAAAGAATGAAATGGCTTATGACAAGCTTTACGAATATATGGGATTTGCAGATTCCTATTTTACAGCAGCAATCGGAGCAATTCCAGAAATATTCTTTGAAGACATAGATCGTGATGTTCCAGGATGGTGGGATTTTAGACAGCACTTGGATGAAATCAGAAATGAACTGGAGCTTGATCCTCCATTGATTCCTCCAAAAGAGGTTATTGATGAAGTAAGCATGATTTTGACAATAACCGGTTTTAAGGATAAGATTGAAAAGATAAGGGAAAGCCAAGAGGAAGAAATATCATTCATTCATGAAAAGAACATTCAAGTATCCAGAATCATGCAGGAGGAAGAAGAATGAAATCCATTCCAGATAAAAACATTCTGCTCTTTAGAAGCTGTCTTGTTAGCGTTGAATATCCTGGCGTTGAAGCTTCAACAAAGTTTGTATTTGATAAATTAGGCATAGACTATAAGATATCCGAAAAGCAAACCTGCTGCACTGGTCTTGGATATTATTCAGATGTCTTTGACCAAATCGACACAACAGCAATTGGAGCGCGGAATTTCAAGATAGCCAAGGAACTTGATTGCCCAAACCTTGTGATGATGTGTGCAACATGCTATGCAATAAATAAGAAATCAGTTAAATTGCTCAATAAAAAGGATGATTTGAGAGAACATATAAACAGATTATTTGATGAAAACGGCTTATCTCACTTAAAATATGAAAAGGATGATTTGAAGCCAACAGAAAACATCTTCCATGTTATAGACATTTTATATGGCAAGAAAGATGAGATGAAAAACCATATCAAATATGATTTAAGTGATTATACAATAGCAACCCATCATGGATGCCATTACTGCAAGGTCCACTATGAGGATACAATCGGCGGTGTAAGGGATCCTAACATCATGGATGAAATAATAGAAGAGTGCGGATGCAAAACAATCGGATGGTATGACCACAAGCGTGCAACCTGTGGTACAGGATTTAGACAAAGATATTCCAATCCAGAATTGTCATTTACAGCCACTGCAGATAAGATGAATGCAATTGAAGATGAGGATGTGGACATTCTAGTCCATTTATGTCCAAATTGCCATATTCAATTTGACAGATATCAGGACTTGATATCCAAGCGTGAAGGCAGAAAGTTCAAGGCGATTCATTTGAATATAGCCCAGTTCATTGCACTTGCAATGGGAGGGGATTTCGATAAGGTAATAGGAGCAAAAGCCCATACAGTTCCAATTGATTCAATTATTACAGAGTTGAAGGAGGTTTCTAAATGATGGAAGAATTGAAAGTTGGCGTATTCTTATGTGAATGCGGAGGAAATATAGCGGATATTGTAGATTTGGATAAGGTTCGAAGCGAGCTTGATGTTGAATTCATTGGCCAGTTTGAGAACTTATGTTCTCTCAATGGACGAAAACTGATTAGAGATGCAATATTTGAGCATGACCTTGACCGTGTTGTGATTGCAGCATGCTCTCCAATAAGCCATGAAAAAACATTTCAGGATTATGTGAAACCTCTAAACCCTTACTTAATGGACATGGCAAACATCCGTGAACAGTGCTCTTGGGTACACTCAGATAAGGAAAAAGCAACCCAAAAGGCCCTCACTCTCATCAACGCATCAATCGAAAAGCTGAAGCAATCAGAAGCTGTTGACCCTATTTACTGCCAAACCCCAAATGAAGTTGCAATAATCGGTGGGGGAATAGCTGGAATGAATGCAGCATTATCCCTTGCAAAGCAAGGAATCAAGGTAACAATAATAGAGCAGTCCCCCTCAATCGGAGGCCATATGGCAAAGATCGGTAAGGTCTTCTCACCAGTCAAGATTGCAGAAGAATGCGGCATGTGCCTTTTAAACCCAATATTGAATGAGCTTGTATGGCATGACAATATTGAAATAATGACCAATGCAAGAGTGATTGAAGCTGAAAGAAGAGCAGGAACCTATAATTTAATCATTGAACAATGTCCAAGATACGTTGACATTGAAAAATGCATTGCATGCGGCAAATGCAGTGAAGCCTGTGAAGTTGAAGTTCCAAATGACTGGAACGATAACCTCTCCATGAGAAAGGCAATTTACAGGCCATTCGGACAATCCTACCCAGAAGCCTATGTAATTGATATGGACAACTGTGAAAAATGTGGAAAATGTGTCAAGGCATGCAATATGAAGGCAATAAAGCTTAGGGGAAAAAGTGAAAGAAGCCTTCTCCAAGTGGGTTCAATCATCGTTGCAACAGGTCATAAGCTCTTTGACATGTCAAAAAGACCGGAATATGGGTACGACCGTTATGATGATGTTATAACCCAGTCTGAATTAGGACGTATCACTGGAGTGAACGGGCCTACAAAGGGCAAGCTACTAAAAGCCAATGGAGAAGTTCCTAAACGTGTAGTGATGATCCAATGTGTTGGTTCAAGGGATGAAAAGCCTGATGGACACAAATACTGCTCAAAGATTTGCTGTACAGTAGCCCTTAAGAATGCAAACATCATCAAGCATAAATACCCTGACACTGATGTATTAATATGTTATACTGATGTCAGAACCCCTGGAATGTTTGAAAAGTACTACAAGCACACTCAGGAAAATCAAGTTCGCTTCCTGAGAGGTCGACCTGGAGAAGTAGTCAAGAAAGGAGATAACTTCATAGTAAGAACAGAGGATACCTTGAAAGGAGAATTCATTGAAATTGAAGCAGACATGGTTGTTCTTTCAACAGCAATGGAGCCATCCGACGGCACTCGTGAAATCGCTGAAATCTTAAATATAGGAACAACAGAAGACGGTTTCATCAAGGAATCACATCCAAAAATCAAGCCTGTGGCTACTGATGTTCAGGGAATATTCGTATGTGGAACAGCACACGATCCAAAAGACATCACCGATTCAATCATGCAGGCAACAGCAGCAGCTGCAAAAGTTGCTGAATACAACTATGGAAAGGTTGAAATCGAGCCATTCATTGCAGAAATAGATAACGAAAGCTGCATACTTTGTGGAGAATGCATCTCAAGATGCAAATACAAATCAATGAGCATACAGCAGGATGAAATCTATATAGATCCAATGAGCTGTACAGGATGTGGTAAATGTCTTACCGGATGTAATCAAAGGGCAATTACAGTAAACGGTAACATTGATGAGAAAATCACATCCACAATCAAAGGAGTATTGTCTAAAAAGCAAGAAGGCCAACGCATGATTTTGGTATTCTTGGATAACATTGGATACACTGCTGCAGACAATATTGGAGTAAATAGACTGTCTTATCCCGAATCAATACACATCATTAAGGTTATTTCAGTAAATAGAGTTCGTCCAAGACATATCAGATATGCACTGGACCATGGTGCTGATGGAGTCTTCATTGGTGAATTCCCTGGAGACCTGATGTATGATGAGGTTGAGCGAAAAATCCAAAGAGTGAAAGATAGAATCCTTGAAATGGATGAAGATCCTGAAAGATTGATGTTTTCAAAAGTGTATATCCCATACTTTTCAGGACTTGCTCGTAAATTCATAGATTTTGATAAAAAAATTGCACAGTTGGATGAAGGGAAATAAGAATCTTTTGATTATAAAAGATTAAATAATCCCAATATTATTTTTTTATTTGAAACTGTGCTTTTAATTATTTTTTTAAAGAAAAAGGAGTGCAAAAATCTCTTTTTTCTTATTTATCTTATTTTTTCAATTATTCATATTTCAAATTATCTAATTTGTCTAATAATTTAATTTTTCTGCAATAATTAATTTTTCAAATTATTTAATTTGTCTAATTACTTAATTTTTCTGCAATAATTATTTTTTCTAATTTTCATTAAATAATGCCATAAATCTATCTCTAATTGTAACTGGGTCCAAATCGATTATTGGAGCTTTAGAATTGCCTGCTTCAGTTTCATAGACTACAAAACCAGCATCATCACTTTTAATTAATTCCTTCAAATTGATGTCCTCAAAGTGATAACTGTTTTTAAATCCAACCCCTTTAGCAATATCAACCAAATCGACCTTTTGAGCATAAGTGTCCTGATTTCCAGTTGAACCATATGCTCCATTGTCTATTACAATCCAAGTAAAGTTAGAAGGATTATTTGCAAATACTGTAACAAGAGAACCCATATTCATTAAGAGTGAACCGTCTCCATCAATTACAACTATATCCCTTTCAGGTTGTGCCAGCGCCAAACCAAGGCCGATTGATGATGCAAGACCCATTGATCCAATCATATAAAAGTTTTCTTCCCTATCTTCAATATCATACAATTCCCTTGATGGAAATCCTATATTACAGATGATAAGCTCATCATCAATGCATTTCATTATATCTTCAATAGCTTCTCTTCTTGCCATATTATCACCAATATTTAATCTCCAATAAAACACTCACTGGCTTTCCTTCTTGAAGAGACAAATCCCATGCCTCTTTTATATTTTCATAGGCTTCCTCCGGTTTTTCCGGCTTGAAATATTTAAAGTCCATTGCCTCTAAAATCCTTGGAGTGGACTCTCCCATAGGAACCTGTCCGCAAATGCCTTCCCCTTCAGTTCCCCTATGGCTCATTATCATAAGCAAAGGCATTTCATACAATTGAGTAAGTGATTTCAATGCATTTATTGAGTTTCCAAGTCCTGAATTCTGCATCAATATTGCCACTTTCTTTCCTCCAAGATACGCTCCAGCACATAATCCTATTCCCTCTTCCTCTCGTGTAACAGGAACATGTATGATTTCATCATCTTCATCAATCATATCCAATATCTTTGATAGATTTACACATGGAACGCTTACGATAAAATCGATTCCAACACATTTAAGCCCATCATAAACGGCTTTGCTACTGTCCATAATATCACATCATTATTTTAATATTTTTTCTTAAATATTTGCGTTACAAATAATTTTAATTTTTATTATATTTTCCTAATTTATTTTTGATTACACTTATGTTTAACTTTTATTATATAAATCTTTTTAAATTTAAAAAAAACACGACTTATATTCATTTGAAAAATGGAAATCTGGCCATTTCAGTTATTTTTAAATAATCGTATCAATAAAAATGAAAGTGATGACAAAGAAAATCAAATCCGAATTTTATGATTACAATCGTTTGGGAGACCTGCTTTTTATTTTTCATAAAAATCATAAGACCTATCTGAACAATGCCTTGGCACAATATGACTTGAATTTGATTCAGGTATTATGTATGCTTAGAGTGTACAATGAAGAAAATTTGAATCAAAAGGACTTGTCTGATAGCCTTTACATTACAAAAGGAGCCATTACCAAGGCAATCAAGAAATTAGAATCAAACGGAATCATCATTAGGGAGCAATCATCAACAGACAAAAGACACAACATCCTGCGATTATCCGAAAAAGGCAAGAATCTGATTCCAATCCTAGAGGAAATAAACAATGAATGGGAAAAGAAAATGGGACTGGATAAGCTGGATGATGATTTTTTTAAAACATTCATTGATTTAGCATTCAAATCCGCTGAATTGAATGAATGGGAATAAATTTGCTATTTTGGAGAGCTTAGATTAATGATGATCTTAATAATATCTCCCTTTTTTTAAAATCAATGCAAAAAACATATGAAAATATCCTTTTTTAAATCATCCAGAATCATTTATAAAATTTTAAATACTTTAATTTTTAAAATAGTATACAAGTAAACTATATTTGTTTTTTTAATTTTTTATTCCATATAGTTTATAAATTTACATGGTGATAAAAATGGAAATTAAAAAAGTTGTAGTGGCTGGTGGAGGAGTACTCGGTAGTCAAATCGCTTATCAATCCGCTTTCTGCGGTTTTGATGTAACCGTATGGCTTAGAAGCGAAGGCTCAATCGAAAGGGCCAAACCTAAGTTTGAAAGATTGCTGAACATCTATTTGGCAACAATGGAACAAATGAAAACTGACAAATCCGCTTACTGCAGAGGATTCAGCAAAACTCCAGACCTAAGTGATGAAGAAATCGATGCATTGAAAGAGCAAGCTCAAAAGGCATTCGACAGCTTGACACTTACAACAAGCTATGAAGAGGCAGCAGAAGATGCAGACCTTGTAATTGAAGCAATTGCAGAAGACCCTAATCAAAAGATTACATTCTATGAGGAATTGGCAAAATACTTGCCTGAAAAGACAATTGTTGTAACCAATTCATCCACATTGCTTCCAAGCCAGTTTGCAGAACACACAGGACGCCCTGAAAAGTATCTCGCTTTCCACTTTGCAAACAATATCTGGGCTCAAAACACTGCTGAAGTAATGCCACACCCTGGAACCGATCCACAATACTTCGATGCAATCGTTCAATTTGCAGAAGACATCAACATGGTTCCAATCAAAGTATTGAAGGAACAACCTGGATACGTGCTCAATTCCCTGCTTGTACCTTTCCTTTCTGCAGGACAGGCATTATGGGCAGAGGAAGTGGCAGACCCTGAAACAATCGACTTGACATGGAGGCTTGCTACAGGAGCTCCTAACGGACCGTTCCAAATCTTAGACGTTGTAGGACTTGTAACTGCATATAACATTGTCATTATGGACCCTAGGTCCCAAGACCCTAACACAACTCAAGGCAAAATAGCTCTCAAGCTTAAGGAAAAAATAGATGCTGGTGAAACCGGTATCAATGCAGGAAAAGGATTCTACGAATACTAAATAACTGATTTTATTATTTTTAAACAATATTTAAATAAATGATGAAAATCATTTATTTTCTTTTCTTTTTTTACATTTTTATAATGATTTTAAAATATTTTTATAATAATTGAACTTAACCTAATTATTAGACTGTCCTAAAATTCTTAATTTAAATATCAATATTGATTTTTTTAATTTAATAATTTGACAAAATTAAAATAAAAATAAAAAATATTAAAAAATATTCATATAAAATAAAATTTAACTAAATATTAACCAGTATAAATGATAAAATATTAAATAAAATAAAAAGATTTATAAACATTTTATTATATAAATAATAACAACGATATATTGTACAATATATTACCCTAAGACTTTATACAAAATTTATAAAAAAATTAAATAATTCAGGAGATAAAAAATGATCGTAAGTGTAATTGGTGGAACTGGTCCACAAGGTTTAGGAATTGCTCTCAGATTAGCAATTGAAGGTGTAGAAGTTATTGTTGGTTCCCGTAAAGAGGAAAAAGCATTAGACGTTGTTGCAGAAGCTAAAGAAAAATATGCAGACTATGACTTAAACATAAAAGGTTTAGCTAACGAAGATGCAGCAAAAGAAGGTGACATCTTAATCCTCACTGTACCTCTCGCAGCACAAAAACCTACTGTAGAAGGAATCAAGGAATTCTGTACTGACAAGATTGTTTTAGATGCAACCGTACCTTTAGAAACTGCAATCGGCGGAAAACCATTCAGATTCATTGACTTAATGGAAGGATCCGCAGCAGAAAGAACTGCATCAATCCTTGACGGAACCGGTGCAAAAGTTATCTGTGCATTCTGTAACATCAGTAACTCCCACTTATCCAACATTCCAGAAGACATCGACTGTGACTGTTTAATTGCTGGTGACGACAAAGAAGCAAAAGAAATTGCAGCAGAACTCATCAACAAAATCCCTGGTGTAAGAACCATCGATACTGGAATATTGGAAAAATCCAGAATCATCGAAAAGATTACCCCATTGTTAATCGGATTAAACATCAAATACAAATCCCATTACGGTGGACTCAGAATCACTGGAATTCCAAAATTAGATGAATAATTCCATTGAATAAAAACTCAACATTAATTACCCTATTTTTATAGGATAATTACTCTTTTTCTTTTTTTAAACCCTTAATATCATTAACAAAACATTTAAATACTTTTTTTACAAACTTTTTAATACAGAATTTAAGGAGATTAATTATGAGCTTTATTGTAGTTATGGCAGAACTTATACCAAAAGAAGGAGCAGAAGAGAAATTGATTCCTCTAGCAGAGGCATTGGTCGAAGCAACCCTTAAAGAGGAAGGAAACATTGGTTATAAATGCTTAAGATCAATTACAGATGGAACTTTTACTTTCGTTGAAGAGTGGGAAAGCGTAGAAGCATTAAGTGACCATTTGAATTCAACTCATTTCAAATTATTCTCAAAGGAATCTGCTGATTTAGCTGAGGATATGGAAATTAAAGTGCTTAGCGCTGAAGAAGTAAATTTATATGAATAAATAACATTTATAGATAAGTTCATTACTTATCTAAATCTTTTTTTTAAGACTTTTCCTAAAACATTTTCTAAAACTTTTTTAAAAAAAATATATTTTCATTATCTTAAAATTATTAAGAAAAATTTTATTAAACTCTTTTTTTAAATTAATATTATGAATATGATAAAAAATCTGCCTTTAGCAATCACTGGTCTAATTTTAGCAATTCTATCATTAGGTAAGATTTTTACCGATTATAGCAGCATATTTTTTATAATCGGATCAATCATCATATTTTTAGTTCTGTTAAAACTTGTCTTTCACTTTGACATTTTCATAAATGAACTGAATACACTGATTACACTAAGTACATTCGGTACATTTTCAATGGCTCTAATGCTATTCAGCACATATCTTAAGCCATTGCTCATGCCATTGTCTCAAAGCATTGCTTTTGGAATATGGATTTTAGGAATAATAATCCATTTATCAATAATTCTAATCTTTACTAAAAAGTATGTTATTGATAAATTTGATATTGAAACCGTATTCGCTACCTGGTGGATTGTTTACATTGGAATTACAATGGCTTCAATTACAGCTCCAGCATATGACTTGCAAGAATATGGGTTTATCTTCTTTGGAATAGGTTTCATACTTATGATGCCAACACTCATTTTGGTCTCTTACAGATACATTAAGTTTACTGCAATAGAGGATAAAAATAAACCATTCATTTGCATTTACACTGCACTTTTCTCAATCCTTATTGTCGGATACGTGAATGCATTGAACATTAATGGAAACTTCTTAAGCTTAATCTATTCTGGCGCATGCATTTTTTATATTTTTGCAATTTATCATGCCATCAGACTATTGGTTTTAGAAAAATTGCAATTCATGCCAAGCTTTTCAGCATTTACATTTCCATTTGTAATAAGTGCAATAGCTACTGGTGAATCCTATAAATTCTTTGGATTTAGTATTTTAAACTATTTATTCTATATACAAGCAGCCATAGCATTGATTTTAGTAATATTCGTTTCATACAAATACTTGAAATTCCTAATGGAAAAATAAAGGATTCCTTATGAATCCTATTAAAAAAAGCAAAAATAATTAAAAAAATTAATTCAATTCAAACACTTTAATATCCTCATAGATTGGTCCTTGAGGGGTTAAAGTGCTCTTTTTTAAGCAGATTTTAGAAACAGTGAAATTTCCAATTTCAATATCTTCAAATTTTTCAATTGTTTGCCTTATCTCTTTTTTATTCTTAGGACTTTTCACTCTTCCGATAGTCAAATGGGAAATGAAGTTCTTTTCCTTCTTGAATCCTAATTTTTTAAATTCCTTATCAAGGTCCTTTTGAAGATTAATTATTGGAGAGCCTTCATCCAATCCCAACCATAGAACTTTAATTACATGTTTATTTGGGAAACAGCCACATTTCTTAATATTCAAATCAAAAGAGGAATAATTTTTTATGACTTTATTTACTGCATCAGCTATATCCTCAACCATATCCAAATCAATGTTTCCAAAGAACTTTAAGGTAAAATGCATGTTCTTTGATGGAACATATTTTATATTGGCATTTGTCTTCTTAAATTCCTTTTGAACATCTAGAATCTTAGGCACCAATTCTTGATCAAGTTCAATGGCTAAAAAGCTTCTGATGGTTTCAGATTTACTTGTTTTCATATGAACACCCTAAATTATCTTTTAATATACTGTCCAGGATTCAAAAAGTCATCTAAAGAGTTTAAATAATCTCTTGCTAATTCTTCACTATTTTGATTGGAAGTGTCATAATTGAATTGATTGTCCAAACCATTTAGGAATTCATCTATTTCCATAGGTTGGCAATCATCATCGCAAATAGCTTCTTTTATGTTCTTTCCAATCTTGAATATATGGATATGATCATCATCAAGGGTCTTTTCTAAAAATTCTTTTGCAGTCTTAAACTCTCTTTCCCTTGTTAAAACCATAAATTCATCTAAAGGATATAAAGCATCCTGCCATTTCTTCTTGAAATTGTCACAAGCTTTCTTAGGCCATACTTTAGGACCTTTGTGTATGTAGTATTTTCCTTGCTTGAATACATTGAGCTCTATGGTAAAAATAACGAATCTCTCTTCATCTGTCCAATAATCATATTTAAATACAGAAAATTCTTCCATCTCTATCTTTTCACATATGGAACTGACAGTTTTGAGTAGTTGTGGATGAAGGGCATCAGCAGATATGTTTTCAGGAATTTTAAACTTTAAAATCAATGTTTTGGTTTGTCTATCCTTAAAAGATTCCATAATGATTTTAGCTATTTCTTCATTGGACTTGTCTGATAAATGCTCCTTTTCAAGAGGCTTGAAGAATTCAATTATCTTTTCTTCCCTTATCTTTTCATCCAATTCATTATCATCAACAATGGCTAAAAAGTTTCTTGAAGCAACAATGAAATCAACATACCTTTCCATTCTTAAAGCCGCCCCAACATTTCTGTTTTTATCTGTTGGGTCAATGAAAACAAGAGGATCATCTTTAAAAATAGCATTTCCTGCGGTACCGTAACCTTCCAAATCAATTTCAGTATGTTTTTTCCAGTTCTGAGCAACCCTTAAAGTTTTTTCAAAAGTGCCATACTTTAAGATAAGCAATTCACATAAATAACCTGCAAAACCACCTGTCTTGAATTCAGACCCATATGTGCCAACAGCATCCATAAACTTCTTTAGCAAAAGAACCTCATCTTCCTGCTCTTTGCTTAAATGCTTTTGGATATATCTTGTATGTAAAATTGTTCTGTCAACAGCAGAAATAATGGATTGGCCTTCTTCAATAGCATAGCAAGGAACTATATCAACTTCAAATCCATCTATGTCACATGTTAAATAAGGATGGGAAGCATAATGCTCTGATGCATTTCCATTCAATGCATCATTGGTTTTGTATGCAATATCCAATCCATTTTCCTTAAGATAATCCATATCAGTATCTATAGGAAAACTAATGAAAATGTCTATATCAGATTTACCTCTTAACCAAGTGTTTTTAGCAACAGAACCTACAGCATTTGCTTTAGCATCAATATCTTCTTTTTCGCAGAGTTCATTAATGAAATCAATTACCTTTTCAGTTGTTTCATTAACTGCTTCAATCTCCTCAGGAGTTGGTCTTAATTCATTTAAAATTGATTCATAGTTCATTGTTTAGTTCCTTTAGTTAATTGTAAAATCCGATAAAATTGTTTTATAATTATATTATTATCTTTATTAGTTTTATAATTTTATAATTTATAGAACATGAAAAAAAGAATTTCAAAAATAAGAAAAAATAATAGAAAAAAATAAGCTAAAAAAATTAGTAAAAAAATAAAAAGGAAGATTAAGCAGTTGCCTCTTCCTTATCTTTAGCGAATTCACCTAGGAAATTAACAGGTTCTCCTGCCTTTGCCCTGTCATGATACTCAGCTGTTGCAGAGAACAATGCATCCCCACTTGAGTTAAGAGCGGTTTCACAAGAGTCTTGAATTACACCAATGATGAATCCTACAGCAATAGCTTGCATGGAAATGTCTGCAGGTATTCCAAACAATGAACAAGCCATTGGAATAAGCAATAAGGAACCTCCAGCAACACCAGAAGATCCTGCTGCAGCCAATGTGGATATAATACATAAAACAATTGTTGTAGGCAAGTCTACAGTAATTCCTAAAGTATGACATACAGCTAAAGTCATGATTGTGATTGTAATAGCTGCCCCTTCCATGTTGATTGTAGCTCCAAGTGGAATACTGATTGAATAGAAGTCCTTGTCAAGCCCTAATCTTTCACAAAGTCTCATATTCACTGGAATGTTCGCTGCTGAACTTCTTGTAAAGAACGCAGTGATACCACTTTCCTTAAGGCAAGTGATAACAAGAGGATAAGGATTACGTCTCAAAGCGAATGCTGCAATCAATGGATCTGTAATCAATGCAACTGTTGCAATACAAGCAACAAGGAGTAAGATCAATTGTCCGTATTGAATGAAAATGCTTAAACCGCTTTCCGCCACTGCACTGAATACAAGTGACATAATACCGATAGGAGCAAACTGAATGATTCCTTTTACAATCAAGCTTGTAGCGTTTGCACAGTCTTCAAATACATTCTTTGTAGTTGGACTTCCAACTTGCTTCAAGCAGATACCGAATACAATTGCCCAAAATAAGATTCCAAGATAATCCCCTTGAGAGAGTGACTGCAAGGGGTTAGTGAAAATATTCAATAGCATATTGCTTATGACTTCACCTAAATCTCCAGGAGCAGTTACTTCACCTGCTTGTGTAAGATGCATTGACACAGGGAATAGGAAACTGCCGGTAACTGCAACCATAGCAGATAGGAATGTTGAGAATATATACAAGACAATTACAGTTTTGAATCTGCTTCTTATACCTTCTCCAGCTTTAGCTAAAGCAGAAGCAACCAATACAAAAACAAGCAATGGAGCAATAGCTTTAAGAGCGCTTACAAACAATTGACCTAAAAGCCCAATCATTTCATATTGCGGAACAGCAAGGCCTAAAATTGCCCCAATGATTAATCCAATAAGTATTTTTAATATTAGGCTGGATTCAACCCATTTTTCAACATATTTATTCATAAAATTCCTCTAAAAATCAATAAGATATTAAAATTATTTAAGTTTAAATACATAACTTAGTTAATAATTTAATACATAATTATAGTATTTTATTATGTAAATACTTATTGAAAAATATTTTGAAAAATAGAAAATTTAATTAAAAATGAGGTAAAAAAAGAAAAAAGAAGAGATGGAAAGTTAAAAATTTAATTTAGGAATCGTCTACGAAATCCCTAAAGCTTCCGTATCTTCTGCCGGTCTTTCTTCTAATGGTTCTTGATTTGCCACCACTGAAATAATTTAAATGAACCAAAGTGCATCCATCAAATAAGGCAGCACCAAATCCACAATCATTTGCAAAATGAAGATGCCTTCCAATTCTTTCCCTTCTGGATGGTCTGAATTCACTGCAGGAAATTTCTCTTAGGAATCCATAAAAGTTTTCACAACCACAACTTGACCTGTAGTCAACTATCGCTTCCATGATATAGCTTCTGAAGATCTTTTCATGGTAATCATGATAGATTGAAGGGTTAGCGAATAACTCTAAGCCTTTAATTTCTCCATTGATAATGAATATGGCACCGCGTTGGCCATATTCCACATGGAAATGTTTCAAATACTCATCAAGTTTAGACCTAAGGTTTATGAAATTGTCATGCAAAGCGCTTGTTCTGGATTTAAAAGATGTTTTCCTCTCAAGGTCATGTATGGAGTTCCAAACGGTAGATTGGCAAGAATCATTTTCAAATAGATCCTCCGCCTTGTTTCTTCTTGTAGAAAAGTCTGCTGCAATATCAGAATAGTCAAAATGAGTCCTATAACCAGTTCTATCATAATGCCATCTTCCCTGTTCAGTACAGCTTACAGAGACCTCCATAGTTGTTAATGGTGGAACTATGAGGGACCTGTTCATAATACGTTTTTGCTTAGCTCCTACAATCTCATCTCCATCAATCAAGACTAATGGCACATTAGCTTTGTTTCTAGGTAAAACAGTTCCTACAGTGGACACTTCACATTCACTTATTTCAACGAAACCTGCACTTATTCCTCTTTTCAAGGTCAAATAGTCCTTATGACCATTACGGTTTAAACTTACTGGAATTACCTACATATTCCTATACCTTTGAGCATTCAATAGCTCTAAAGATACCATAATACCATCAATTACAATATTCATCACATATCATCCCGATTGTTTTTATAATTAAATAAATGAAAAAAGATTGATGATTCTGTTTTATTATAAGAGTAAAGGAATTGAGATTAAAAGTCATCTTCTTCCAATTCTTTAATCCTATAGCTGGTTATATCATAAAAGGGAATCCTTGCAACAAGATCATTGTCATCATATAGGAAAACCAAGGTTTCTCCATTGAACTCTTCCAAACCTATTTTGGAAACCGGCTGGAAATTGATGCCATTCACTTCTACACAGCTCCCTTGCCTGATGCATTCCTTCTTGACTTCATCTGCAAAGTTTCCGGATACGATTCCATCCAAATAGTCAGCAATATCATTAAAGCATACAATTGAAGGGTTTTCCTCACCATATTCCTTTGCATATTCCTCGCTGTCATCCAAGTAGAATCTGGATAATTTTGCATACTTGGAAATTAGATATTGGCAGAAGTCATCCTCAAATGTAAGCTCTTCCAATTTTGCAAATTCATCAAAGCATTTATCCCCTTTAAGATATTCCTCTTTAACTTCCAAAACCTTATCCTTAATGGCTAAGGCTTCCTTTCTGTTAGTTATTTTACTCAGAGATCTCACCTCGAATATTAAAAAAAATAATAATGGAAAGATTTAATCTAATCTTTCTTTCCAATCTTCGTTGTTATCTTTCAAGTCTCTTTTTCTATAATACCTGTCGGTAATCATATTGCATGCATCATACATTTCCTTGTGTCCTTCAGCAGTTTTATTGTAATTTGCAACACGGCTTTTACGGATTCCAATACGTGATGCCTCAGCCTATGAATCTATATCCGCACCGATAAATACGAATTCCCATCCGCTTTTTTCAATAATTCTCCTGATTTGGTCCCTATTGAACTCTCTGGAAGAGTTTTCATATCCATCAGAAGTGATGATGCACATAGCAGAACCTACTCTGTTTTTATAGGAGTTTACAGTTTTTCCAATTGAATCGAGCAAAGCGGTACATCCTCTAACGTTGTACTCCTTTTCAGTAAGTGGTTTCACTTCAGAGATAGGTTTTCTGGAGTACAAGACCTGATACTCATCATCAAAGAGAATGGTGGTTACACGAATGTTTTGGTTTTTCACTGCTTGCTTTTCAATGAAAGCATTGAATCCATTAATGGTGTCCCTTTCACTGCCCCCCATAGATCCGCTTCTGTCTAAAATAAAGAATAAATCCATTTCCTCTTCAATTCCAATATTTGCAAGTTTTTCATCATTGTAGTCATTTACAACAGTTTTGTTTTCATTTTCCATATCATTTCCCCCTTTTACATTGTTTTGATTTTTGTTTAATTTTTCAGTACCGGAAATTTTGTCATGATCCTGAATCTTGATTTTTATACTTTCATTATCCATAAAATACCCCCTTTAGTTTAGATTATAAAAGTAAATGAATTTTATATTATCAACATCCACTCCCCCTTTGTAAGTTTATCTAACAGCTAAGGTGATAAATGGTGCATTAATAAATTACAGTGAATGTTGAAAAATGATTTGCAAACTAGATATCAACCCCCATATTTTGAAGTCATTTTTCTTCGACAATTATAGTATGAACTTCATAGCATATAAATGTGTCCTTTTTTTTAAGAACAAATGAATAAAAACTAATGACATGATAAAAATTATCATTAATTAGTTAGTTCAGACATTAAATAGGATATTAAAAAAAATAACTAAAAAAGAATGAATTTTAAAATAAGTAATGATTTTGCTTTTCAATTACATTTCACCAACAATATTTTATTTTCTGTTACTTATAAAGGTTTGTAATTACTTTATTTAAAAAATGAAGAAAAAATTAAATATCAAAGTTTTAAAGTTATTATTTAGAAAATATTAAAGAATGAAAAATTAAAAATTAAAAAAAATTTAAAAAAAAGAAAAGAAAAAGTAAAAAATTAAAAACTTAATTATCCTACATTATCGATTTTGATTGGACCATCGTTTTCTGTGTAGTAAAGCACATAGGTTCCAGGTTCCATTCCTTTATACTGACCAGTTTCATTTGCTGTAACAGTGAAAGTTTGCTTTTTCAACAGATCCCCTTCATCGACATCAGAGCGTGCATTTGTATTGTTTGCATCTACAACAGCAGATTCATTAGCTGCAATTTCTGAACCGTTAACTGCATCATCTGTAATGTTGACCGTTAAGTTTTCAGTTAGATTTTCAGTAATGTTTTCAGTTGCATTGTCTGTTAAGTTCAAATCAAGTATGTCATTGTGAGGAACAAAATTCAATGCAACAAAACCAACCACTATAAGAGCAATCAATGCAATAATAAAACCTATTATAAGCTTCTTATTCAACATATTGAACCTCCTTAATGAAATTAATAAATTAAATAAATTAATTCTTAATAATATATTTGTTTAGGATTGATTTAAAAATATCTATTTTTTTATTAAAAAAATATCTATTTTTTAGTAAAAAAAGTAAAATTTCAATAGAAATTTAAACATCTATTTTTCTGCAATGGATTCATCCTTTCTTTCATATACAAACTTGGGAACAGCAGACTTGAATGGATCAAATGTTTCAGGATTCTTTACCTCTACGCATTTCATGCTCACTTTAGAGTGGAGGGAACTTGGAAGTCTTAAGATCCTCTTTAAGTCTATGGTTACCTTTGCATCGATTGTCGCAAGGTTTACCCTTGCCATTGCATTTACCATATCCTTATACCTTCTTGGACCAATCGCTTGCTTGAATGAACCCCAATCATCCTCATAAAGGCAATCCCTATTTTTTACCATGTCCTTCAACAATCTATTGTTGATTCCATCAAGCTTTTCATCTCCCTTCAAGTGAAGAATGTTGTATTTCACTTTTTCAGTGAAAATAGCGGGATAAGCTATTGGGATTGAGAAATGCTCAAAATTATAAGGTTTTCCACTTGGATTCGGATACTGTGATTTTGGAACTTCAGCGCCAGCAACATATTTCAAAACCTCTCCTCTCAAGTCACTGTCCGCTTCCATCATTACAGGGTCTAGTATCCTTATGTGGAATCCTCTTCCAGAATAAATCAAATGAATGTTCTTAATGCCTAAATCACCCTTTAAAGTGTCTAGCATAATGTTTACTCTCTCAAGAGCTTCACCTAAGCAAATCTCACATACTCCATCGCAACTGCATGAACGGATAGGCAAATCCTTTGCATCTATGTCAAAAATGTACTCTGCCTTTTCCCATCCTCCACGATTTATTGGATTTGCATAAAATGCTACAGAAATGTATGCTGCAAAAGGGGCTTTGGTTCTTAAAAATCGTTTTAAAGGCCTTGTGCCGAAAAATACCTTATACCTGTCATTAGGACCATGCCCTAAATGGTCAAAACCGAATTCCCTTTTAGTGATTCCCTCTGCGATAAAGTCAGGGATGTCCTTTTCAGACCATTCCTCCCTGTAGTATCTCCTTCTTTCCTGAATACTTGAAGTGCCAAACATAAAATCACCAAAAGTCAAATTCGAAAAATAAATTCAATTTTAAAAAATATTTAAATAAAGTTTTTAATTGATTTAAATAAATATTATATATAAGTAAAAATATTTATGATTTAGGTAATACTTAAAACTTATTGTAATGAAAATAGCTGATTAAAATAGCAAATGAAAAAAGCAAAATGGAGAATCAAAATGCTAAGTGAAGAGGAACTTAGAAGGCTTATAGAAAGCTTAAGCATAAGGGAAATCATAGAGCCTGCACTTGATAACTGGACAGCCTATGAATCAACAGGAAAAACAATCATCAACCTAAAGACAGGAAAAGTCCAGGGAATTGGATTGAATATAAACGAATTGCTTGACATGAGCCATGACAGCGATCACATTGAACTTTATAAAATAGAATCCGAGGAGGAATTGTATGATGAAGAGGAGATTCTGGATGAGGATGAATACGAAAGATTCCTTGAATTCAAATTGAAAAAAGAAAAGAATGAAGAGTATTTCGATGACTATGACCCAGAACTCTTGGATGAATTCTGCAGGATAGAATCAATTGATAAAAAGGAAAGACAAATAAAGATTCTCATTGAAGATTACGAGGAATACCATTTCAATAACTATCAGGACTTTGAACATTCCATAATCCTAAGATACTACGATGAGGATGACTATACATATTAATAATTTAATCTATTCTTTAGAATCCTCTTTAGAGTTATCATCAGAAGGCAATTCACCATTCTTGCTCATTATCCACTTTTTCCTTGAATAATAGCTCAATGGATTGTTAATCTTAGCGCAATCCTTATTTTCCTTACAAAGATGTGGCAAATGCATCTTGATCTTTTCACAGCTCATTGGGGTGTACCATTTGGTCTCTCCCTCATTTTCAAGACTTACTTCCTCATGCATTCCAAATCCTAATTTTGATATGATGTTTATCTTTTCTTGAGGCTGGTCTTCAAATAAAGGAGGTGTACAATTGTCTGCAGCTTCAAAAATAAGTGGCAATATCTCATTTAAGGTTATGTTAAGGTTTGTATCAATGTCTGAAACCTTTACTGTCCTATCAGAGCCAAAAATACCTGGATAAAGCCTTGCATAAGATACAAATGAAGTCAAAAGCAATACGATTGCATCATTTCTTCCACCGGATGAAACACCATTTACAGTGTTTTCAATGCATGGAGGGAAAGCTTCCCTAATGAGTTTTCCAATTTCCATATTGCCGTAAGCTCCACCGCTTGCATAATAAGTGCTGTATTTAGCCAATGATTCTGTAATTGCCTCATCGAGCATTTCACCTAATTCCACAATTGCAGGGTGCATCTCAACAATAGCCAATTGGTCTTGAATTGACTTTATGTAATTTTCAGTGTTTTGCATCAGCAATTTAGTTAAAATGAGTTCTCTGAGATTGTCTCCAATCAATATGTCATAAATCCTATCTGGAGACCTATCACTGAATTCATCACCAAAGGAGAAAACAAACTCTTCCCTATCCAAAACTATTTCTCCATTCTGAAGAACAAGATCTGTCAATGATAATTTCTTAGTGGCAATCAAATCCTTTAGGAAAGACCATTCAATGCCATCTTGAATAAGCAAATCACTTAAAATCTCTTCTACAACCTCTTTCCTTTCAGATAATGGAAGCTTGATCAATCTGTCCTCAATCATCAAACCTTGGGATTCCACAAACAGCTTAACCTCACGGGAACCTGGCCTAAACTTGTGTGCAATTGCTTGTGCCAATATGTGAAATGCAATTGTATCATATTCATCAATTCGTTCATTGAAAAAGTAGGCATAATCATTAGGATTGAAGTCCTTATTATTTTTACGTTCAATATACCATTTTATTCTATTTATAGCCAAGTCTACGAGAGTTTCAGGAACAACCTCCTGATTAGAGATGGTCTGACGGTTGGTGTGGATGACAATATCAATTAAATCATCATTATTGGAATATATCCCCTCAAGACCGCCTAATCCCCTTACAATATTCCTCCCTTCCTGTGATAGGGGATTCAAATAAGAAACTAAAACCATTCAATTACTCCTAAAGTTCTCATGACCATAAATAGCCGAATAATTTAATGATATTTTAAAAAATCAGCTTTTATATATTATACTATAATTCAATACTTTAAATAATTTTTTATAATGAATTTTTTTAAATGAATATAATATTAATTTAAACCATTGAAATTATAAAAAACTTGTTAAATAATAATTAAATTGAAAAATAAAACTAATTCTATTAAATTTACTTGAAATATTAGCAAATATTTAAATAATTGCAAAATAAAAAGAGTGCATATGGATTCAAAAGGAATAATCAATATAGAACTTTTATTTTGCACATTGATTGTGATCCTGCTTTTAATTACCAATTTGCCTATGATAGAAAATGGCTTGAATTCCAATATTGAAATCCATGAAAATAGCAAAGGAAGGATTTTGGCAAATCATATTGCAGATTCGATAAATGAAGTGAATTCAAATGAATATGGATTTGGAAAGAAAATCAAATTGCCTGAATCCATTGATGGAAACTTTTACAGGATTCTTGTAAATGAAAGGGAAACGATTGTTGAATTCAATGATAAGAAAGGAAAATCAACTATTAATCCAATAAAACTTGTAGATTCAAGCAATAAAACTTTAGAGAATATTGAATTATACAATGGGAGAACCTATCTGATTGAAAAAACCTTGGTAAATGACAATAAGACAGATACAATCAATCAGAGCTCAATACTGATTAGACAAGTGGGGAATTAATTTTTATTAAATGATATTATGAAAACTGATGAAAAAGGCCAAATAACTGTAGAATTACTGCTATTAATCAGTTTTGCACTTATTACAGCAATTCTTTTGGCAAATGCAATAATCGATGCAAACGAATTGAACATTGCTATGGCTTCAGCAAGAGACGGTGCTTTTGAAGGAATTTCATCAAATGGATTGGCAATTTATCCAAAGGAATCCTATGACAACTATTCAAAGGATTTGAAGAAACAGACTATTCTTAGGCAAAAGAAGATAAAAATAATACAGATTAACCAAACAATTAAGGGAAAGGACAATTTCAATAGAACCAGAATACAATTGAAGATATATGCTTCTTCTCCAGATGTAAGGACAAAGGAAGAGAAGGAAGCGGTTGGAGACCGTATAAATTATAATGTTCGAAAAAGAATAACACAATCATTCAAGAGCGAAAACATTACAAATAAGTTGTATAATCCTGCAATTTCGAATAAGTATAGTTTTACTACAGCAAATGTAGTTTGGATTTGAAAAAATTAAAAAAATCAGAAAAAAAAAATAGAAAATGAATAAAAAAAAGTAAAAAATTAAAAAATATTATTGAGGATTATCCTAAGTAATATAAATAATCTTTCAAATGGATGAATTGTGCAAATGTTTGATTATGAGTAACTCCAGGCATCAAAATAGCTACAATTATTCCAAGTATACCGAATATAATGCCAATACCCCAAATCATCATTACCGCAGTCTTTTCATCAACCGGCTTTCTTAAGACAAACCTAATCAATGACTTGAATCCTTGTTCGGGCCTTACCAATTTTCCATCCTCATTCAATTGAGTAGGCTGATGCTGTTGTCTTTCCATAACTCCTGCACTGTAGAACTTAAGTGCAGCATCAATGATATTAGGTAAAAGAACAATGAAAGCAATCAATTTCACCCTACCGATAAATGCAATTGCTGCAATGGTTGCACCAATGATAAGTGTACCTGTATCTCCAGGGAAAACCTTAGCAGGATACTTATTGTAATAAAGGAAAGCAATTAATGTACCTAACATGCTCATGCTTATGATAGCCACATCATATTTTCCTAAAATTATACAGCTGATTGTAAGGGAAGTCATGGAAATGACACCAAGACCTGATTCAATACCATTCAATCCTGCAAGCATATTTGTTAAATTGGAACAGATTGAAACAGCTATTGGAATCAAGATCATATACAAAAGACCTACATTTGGAGGTGCAATCCATAATAATGGAATACCTGCCAAAAAGAGCAAGAACAGCTTTTCCTTAGATGATAGAACAATCAAGTCATCCACCATACCGATTATTCCAACAATCAAGACTACAACAAGAACAATAGCTAACTGGAAGGTCAAAGTAGGGAAAAGTATGATTCCGGTAAAAATACCTATGACAAAACCAAATAATATCCCTATACCACCCATTTCAGCTACAATAGGACGTGAGGATTTATGAATATCCGTTCCTATGATTTCTGCCTTCTCAAGCTTACGGATAAGCCAAGGCATTACCAAACGAGTACTGATAAATGATAATATCCCACAGATCAATGCAATTACTACTAAAGGCAATGTGGGGATTGAAATTAAACTTGACATTTTTACACCAAATATTATTTAATCATTTTAATAAGCAAAAATTATTTTTTAAATTAATTGTTTTAAGTAATTAATTTAGTTTATATGATTTATAATAAATAAACTTTTTATAAAATTTTAAAATTTTTTTAATTGTAAAAATTATTGAAAATTTATTAAAAATTGGTGAAAATGGCATATTATTATAAGGATATCTACACCATAGATGATATTAAAAATACATTATAGGTGTATGATTTAATTATATTGGAGAAACGATTAATTAAATTAATAGCAAAATAATTTCTATTAAAAATATTAATAATGTCTTAAAAAATTATTATGATTAATTTTTTTGCTAAAATTTTACATAGAAAAATAGAATTTTTCATTGAAAAATCATGAAAAAATTAAAAATTGAAAAATAGCATATCATAAAAAATTAGAAATTAAAAAAATTATTTTTTATTCAAAATATAGTAAATGGATCTTACAGGAATATTGAGTTCCTTGGAAATTTCTTTAGGTTTCAATCCACTTTCCCTCATGGACTTTACCTTTTGCCTGCACTCATCATCATACTTTCTTTTATAATGCTTAACATTGATCTTATCAAAATATTTTGATTTGATGTAATTCACATTAGCTATTGGCATGTCAAGTTCAGAAGCAATTTCATCAGAACGTTTTCCCTCATTGAATAGGTCAACAACCTGATTAATTTGAGTCATGGAATATTTCTTCTTACCCCAGTTATACTTTATCTCAATTGAAACCCCTAAATTATCTAAAGCCTTAATATAATCTGGAGAAATCCTATTGTAAATGCTTTGAGGACAAGTTATTCTTTTTAAAGATGGGTAAGTGTCCATCAATTGAATGATCTTTTGAGAAGTGAGCTGTGTTGAGATATGAACTTCAACAGCATTGATGTCATAATCAGAATCCAATTCCAAAGGCTTTTCATCAAAGATATCCAACTCTTCCTTTGACTCGATATCCAGATTGTCAAAATCTAGTGTCTCATCGTCGAAGTCTTCAAAATCATCATAATCTTCAAAATCATCAATGTCCTCGAAATCATCATCAAAATCGTCAAATTCATCAAAGTCTTCATCCATAAAAAGGTCTCCTTAAGGAAAATTAAGATTTGTTCTTTACCAAATCAATAAAGTCTCTGGAACGTTTAGTGTTTGGCTTTCTAATGCTTTTCATATTATTAATTTCACGTTTAATGCTCTTTTCACCTACTTTAAAGGCATATGAAACTTCCTTAATGCTGTAATTAGAGTTAGTGAATACAATAGCTGGACCTACAGCAGCATAATTCAACTTGATGTTGAGGTTCTTGATTCTTCCTTCAAACTTGAACTTCTTATGCAACAACAAATCCATATCCGGAACAGACAATATGTGCTCTTTTTCCTTTTCCCTTAATAAATCCACAACTTGAGTGTGTGGATTCTGGAATACCTTACGCTGTTGCCGGTCAATGTCTCCACGAATGTATGGGAAAGGTGAACCGTAACGCTTACGCCTGTCTTGGGAAGTGCATAAATAGTATTTGGAAATGTCCCACAAAATCAATGTAGGGGCAATGTCTGCAAAGATCTTTGTCTTTATCTTTTCCCTTTCCTTTAGGTCTTTCTTCAATCCCCTATCAAGATGACCGAACTTATCAATCAATCCTAACTCTTCAAGGGTCTTGTTGATTTTATCCTTTCTCCAATCCTCTAAATCGCTTGAATCAATGAATTCAGGCTTTTCAAGATTGACTGAATATATTATCTCGTCATAGATTTTCAGATTGTTCAAATCCTTGATCTTGTCTTCAAAAATAGCTTCTCCATGACGCTCTACAATATCTTCAGCATGCTTTACATAAGCAAGAGCCAAATTGGTGCAGGTGTGCTTGTCATTGATGATTGTCGGCTTGGTTCTATGGAATTCCAATCTTTCAATACGAACTCCCTTACCGAATCTTCTTCTAAGCTCATCTTCATAGCTGTCTGCAAATTCGCTGTCAAGAGGAACCCTTTTGGTGATTGTTCTGCCGTTTTCCTTATACTTGACAATAGGAGTTACAGTCTTTACAACTCCCCTTCTTTGCTGCTTTAAGATGTTTAGAACCCTTTTGAATGATTCTCTACCCTCGCTTGAAAGACCTGACATCAAGACCATGTAATTACCGGACAATGGAAGATAAGGGATAATTTCAAGTCTGTGAACACCTGAATGGTTAATCTTGAATTCAAGATTAGTTGAACCGCACTTGCATACCTTTCCATTATCAAGGAAACTGCTTACACGATAGGACTTCTTGCAGTCCTTGCATCTTATTTTAGCATATTCCTCAAGATTGCCTAATGCGATTCTATGAGCAGAAATAGCATATTTTACCCTATCAAAACTGTTCTTCTTGGCAGATGCCTTGTTTCTGAAAATTTGATTATGGCGACTGATGTCGCCTAATTCCTCAAAATCAACATCCTCACTTACACGTGAACCATAACGATTCAAGGATCTGAATGGAGCAGTATACCCGCTTTCATCCATGCTTTCCTTCATTTCCTGAAGCTTATCCAAATTAGATTTGAGAAGTTCATAGATTTCTAAAAAGGACTCTAAATCCTTAAAATCCTTCTTTAGATTAGTTAAATCTAATCTTTCCTTCTCTATTTGATTTAGAAATTTTTCAGACTCTGTTATCATCAATGATTCATCCATAATATCACCGTGAGGACTTTTATAGGTTTGCCGCCAAGACCCTATAGTTTAATAGGATATTATAAATTAAATTTCATTTAATATAAAGATTCACTTACCTATTCTTAAAATAAAAGAAAAAGACAAATTACATAAGTAATTCGCCGATTTCACAATCATCAGGAGTTAAGATAGCTGCACTTTCAGTAGCCATGATCATTCCTTCAGATAATTCTCCCATGAGTTTAGCAGGTTTTAAATTAGTTACAACAGGTACTTTTTTGCCTACTAAATCTTCAGGAGCGTATCTTTTGCCTAAACCTGCAATTACTTGAATGGTTTTGTCACCAATATCAATTTGAGTTCTTAATAACTTGTTGGATTTTTCAATCTTTTCACATTCTAAAATCTTACCTATCTTAATTTCCACTTTTGCAAATTCGTCAATACTAATTAAATCCATTTTTTCACCTTCATCTTTAGACTCTTTACTCTTCTTGTCGTTCTTTTTATCATCTTTAGATTCGTTTTCTTGAGTCTCTAAATTCTTGTATAATTTTTCTTTTTGTGCTTCTATCACTTTATCTTCAATCTTCTTGAATAATGGTTTTGCCTTGTTGATTTCATGACCGGTTTCCAAGAAGACTTTCGCATCATCCCAAGTGTTTTCAGCTGGAATGTTTATTATATTGCAGATTGCATCTGCCTTGTTTGGAATGTAAGGCTTTAAGAGTACAGCCATTGCCTTACATAATTGATTGGATAAGTATAAGCAGTTTGAAGCCTTTTCCATGTCTTCTTTTACAGCTTTCCATGGCTCTTGGTCATTGAAGTACTTGTTACCCTTTTTAGCAGTCAAAATGATTTCAACTAAACCTTCTCTGAATTTCATCTCAGAAATCAATTCTCCTACCTTATCAGGCAATTCCTTGATTGCTTGCTCAAATTCCAAGTCAGCTTCACTAGGGTTTTTATATTCTGGCACTTTTCCATCAAAGAACTTCTTGGTGAAAGTGAATGTTCTGTGGAGGAAGTTACCGATTACATCTGCCAATTCATCGTTTACTCTTCTTTGGAATTCATCCCAAGAGAAGTCTGTGTCCTTATTCAATGGAGCGTTGATAGTAAGGTAATACCTTAATAAATCTGAATCGAAGTCCTTTACGAAGTCTGCTACCCAAACAACCCAGTTCTTACTGGTTGACATTTTTCTTCCTTCAAGGGAAAGGAACTCTCCTGCAAAGATGTCATCAGGCAATTTGCAGTCACGTCCAAGCAACATTGCAGGCCAGAACAATGAGTGGTGGTAAATGATATCCTTACCGATGAAATGAACCACATGGCCGTTCCAATAGTCTTCCCATGGAATGCCTGTTCTTCTGGACCAAGCTGCAGCAGAGGACATGTAACCGATGAATGCTTCTCCCCATACATAAATAACTTTTCCTTCTGCACCTTCTAAAGGTACTGGAATACCCCATTTCATGTCACGGGTCATGATCCAGTCTTGAAGACCTTCCTTCAACCAGTTTTGAGCATAATTCCTTACATTTGGAGGTAAGTATGGGTTTGTGCTTATGTATTCTTCAAGAGGCTTTTGGAAATGACTTAATTTAAAGAAGTACTGTGTACTGTCACGAATGACTGGGGTGTTACCGCAAGTCAAGCATTTTGGTTCAACGAGTTCAATAGGGTCCAATGCTCTACCACAAACTTCACAGTGATCTCCTCTTGCTTCTGCACCACAGACAGGACAGATTCCTTCAACATACCTGTCAGGCAAGAACTTTTCACAGTTTTCACAGTAAAGCTGTTGGATGGTTTCCTCATAGATCAAGCCCTTGTCATAAAGGTACTTGAAGAAGTCCTGTGAGATTTGATAGTGAATCTTATCAGTTGTCCTTGCAAAGTTATCAAAGGAAATGTCACAACTATTAATGTCTTCTACAATCATGTCATGGTAACGTTTTGCAACCTCAATAGGTTCCTTGCCTTCAGCATCCGCCTTTACAGCAATTGGAGTACCATGCTCATCAGTTGCACAAACCATCAATACATCATTTCCAGCCATACGATTGTATCTTGCATAGATGTCAGCTGGAATGTAAGTGGATCTCAAATGTCCTAAATGACATGGTCCATTTGCATATGGAAGTGCACATGAAATAAATATTTTAGTCAATTAAATCCTCTCCATAAGTGTAAATAATTTTATATTGTTAATTTTATAATTTCTAATAATCTTAAATTCTATAAATGAAGCAAATTATAATTAATATAATTTATATGATTATCATTTATCATTATATTATATATGCTCTATTATATAAATAAGTAATGATTTTAAAGGAAATAATACAAAAATAAAAATTAAAATTTGCAAATAAAGTTAAAAAATAATTAGAAAAATAATGATTTTTTAAAAAAAATAGCATAGAAAATAATAAAAAAAGAGTTTCTAAATTTAATACAAAAATAAAAATTAAATATTGCAAAAATAATAAAAAAAAGAGAATAAATAAATAAAAAGTTTATTTAATTATCAAACTTCTTACTTACTTCCTCAACAGCCATTACCAATGGATCAATAACCATAGACACTGGAGGTGCATAAGCAAACTCCATATTGCTTAATTCAAAGCATGTAAGCTCTTGAGTGATAGCTAAAGTCATTGTATCAATTCTTTCAGCCACCCTTTCCTCTGCAATGATTTGGCATCCAATGATAGTGCCGTCTGCATCACAGATGACCTTAACGTTCATTGGCTTTGCATTTGGATAGTATCTTGCCCTTGTCAATGCTTCAACCTTTGCCACAACTGCCTTTATGCTATTCTGTTGAGCAAAGCTTCTTGTAAGACCTACTGCACCGAATTCCAATTTTCCCACTTTGGAAACCATTGAATTCAAGACAGGGTTGAATCTGGAACGTTTTCCTGCAAGGGTTTGAGCCAATGTCTTAGCTTGCCTTACAGCAGTTGTACCTAATTGGGAAACAGTATTTGATCTAAGTATTGCACTGTATGACTCTACACAATCACCAACTGCATAAACATCAGGTACGCTTGTTGCCATTCTGTCATTTACAAGCACCGCCCATCTACCACAGTCACATCCAGCCATTTTAGGCAAAGTAAGCTCTGCCCTTACACCAGTAGCCAAGATGACCATATCTGCATCCGCTTCAGATCCATCTTCAAAGACAGCAGTCTTGACTCCGCCATCTTCACCTTTAAGTTCAGTGATAGGCTGGCCGAGCACTACATCAATGCCTTCACTAATCAAATAGTCTGTAATGATTTTAGCCATATCCGGGTCAAGTGAACGTGGAACGATTTGAGGCAACATTTCACATAAGGTTACCTTCAATCCCATTTTCTTGAATGCATATGCTATTTCAATACCAATCAGTCCTGCACCTGTAACCAAAGCGCTCTCACAGTTTTCAGCCCATTCCTTGACTCTCTTACCATCATCCAAGGTTCTTATCTTGAATACTCCCTCTAAATCAACTCCTTTCATAGGAGGTACAAATGGACTTCCACCAGTAGCCAATACCAATTTGTCATAGCTCATGGTTTTTTCCGCTTCACCTTTAGTGGAGTAGGTAATTGTCTTTTTAGCTGAATCCACTGCAGTCACTTCAGTCTCAAGCATGACATCAATGTTCTTTGCCTTGTAATCATCAACAGATCTCATTACGATATCATCAAATGAATGGATTCTATCTGACAATACGTAAGGGATAGCACAAGGGGAATAAGAGACATGATTATCTCTTGTAAGTACGATAATTTCAACTTCCTTATCTAATCTTCTAAGGTTTGAAGCTGTGGATATTCCTCCAGCTCCACCACCAACGATAACAACTTTCATTTGCTCAAATCCTAAATAAATACATTATTCTTTATAGTTAGTTGAATTTTGAATTATAAACATTCTAATAAATTAATAAGAAAAGACTAATCAATTTTAAACATAATGAATAAATTTGAAAAATTATTGAATAAAAATTAATTTAAAAGAGAATTAATTAATATTAGAATTATATTAAATTTTCTCAATTCTATTATATATACTATTCTTTAAGTAAGTAAATGATTAGAAAAATTAATTAAAAAAAGATAGGAGAAAAATGAAAAAATAAATTAAAAATAAATAAAAAAAGAATTAAATAAAGAAAAACAGCATAAAAAAACTATAAGTATTTTACACCATCTTTAGAACCGATAATAACCTTATCTACCATTTCAGTGAACAATCCATTCTCTACAACACCAGGAATGGTATTCAACTCTTTTTCCATAGGTATAGGATTATCTATTTGACCAAATGCAACATCCAAAATGAAGTTGCCGTTATCAGTTATTACAGGCCCATCCTTAGCTTGACCCATTCTTATGTCCACTTTACCACCCATATCCTCCAATGCCTTTGTAACTGGATTTAAGGACTCTGGAATGATTTCAATAGGAAGTGGGAATGCACCTAAGACATCTACAAGCTTGGATTCATCTGCAATGATTACAAGCTCATCTGCAGAATAATCAACAATCTTTTCCAAAGTATGTGCTGCTCCTCCACCCTTGATTAAATTGAAGTCTGGATCGATTTCATCAGCACCATCAACAGCCAAATCTATTTCATGTTCGCTAAGGTCTGTAAGTGGAATGTTCCATTGGCGAGCAAGCAATCTTGATTGGAAGGAAGTTGGAATTCCAATGACTTCAATTCCTTCATCCCTTACTCTCATACCTACCTTTTCAATAAAGTAAAGGGTGGTTGAACCTGTACCAAGACCTAAAACCTGACCGTCTTTTACCAAATCAGCTGCAGCATAACCGCAATCCTTTTTCATTTGACTCATAATTAACACCAAATAATAATTATTAATAATATAAACTCATTATCGTAAATTTAAACTATGCATATAAATTAAATTATTTATCTTGAATTTTAACAATGCATTTAACCAATGCGTTTCCTTTAGGACAATCCGCGAATTTTCCTAAATCCTTGACATAAACTCCCTTCTCCTCTTTAGAGATTCCATCTGGGAAGCACATATGTCTGAAATCACAGTCCTTATTTGAACATCCTTGACGCTTGAAGTCAAAGCTTGATCCTTCAAAGACTCCTTTTGAATCAGTTAAGATAGTGAATTCAGCATTTTCAACAGCAACCACTTGAACCTTATCATTCTCATGGACAGGGCATTTCTGTTCAACATCCCTAACTTCTGTAATAGTATACCTATGACCTTTCTTTAGGGAGTCTACACATGATGCCTTGAACCTGCATTCCGAACACTCTTCTGCGGACTCATAAAATACAAAGCTCACTCCCTCCTTTGCCAATTCCTTACCAATCAATGTAATCATATAATCATTCCTTATAAATTTTAAACTTATCAAACACACTAAAAACTTAAAAGGAAACATGAATCTTAAACAGATTCAAGAATATAATAATAATAATAATAATCAAAGCTAAATGACTTCAGTCTTTTTAGCCAATTTAATTGCAGCATCTCTTGTAAGACCGTTATCACCTAAAATGGTGTATCTTTCTGGTCTTATTGTATGGGCAATTGTCAATGCTTCAATAATCTCATCATCATCTACACCCAATTCAGCTGCAGTTGTTGGAGCACCAATTGTCTTTAATATATTTTGAATGGATCTCCAGTCTCCACCATGCAAATGCATCATCATGATTGTTCCTACACCACATTGCTCACCATGCAATGCATGCTTTTTAGCAACTCTATCCAAAGCATGACTGAATAAGTGTTCAGAACCGCTTGCAGGTCTTGATGACCCTGCAATGCTTATTGCCATACCACTGCTGAACAATGACTTAACAACAATTCTTGCACTTTCCTCAAGCCCTTCCTTAATGCTGTCGGAAGACTTTATGATAAGCTTTGCAGTCATTTCAGACAATGCAGCAGCAGACTCGCTGTATGGTTCATTTCTTAATCTGTATGCCAATTTCCAATCCTTAATTGCAGTGTAATTGGAGACAATATCTGCACAACCGGAAGCAATTAATCTAAAAGGAGAATCGTTAATTATGCCAGTGTCAGCAACAACAGCCATAGGAGAGTTAGCGCTTTTGGAAACTGAACCCATATCATTTTTTATTGAAGCCATTGGTGATGCTATACCATCGTGGGAAGCGGTTGTTGGAACGGAAATGAAATAGTTATGGGCATTTGTGGAAGCAAGCTTTGCTACATCAATGATCTTTCCTCCACCTACACCTAACACTACAGAAGCGTTAGCTATTCTTTCTTGCACCTTTTCAACAGACTCCATTGAAGCATCCTTTACCTTTACAACTTCAACTCCAAAGTCAGACTTTTCCAAAGCTTCTACTGTACGCTTACCTGCCACATCAAATGTATGAAAACCTGATACGACAAGAGCTTCATCAAACAAGCGTAAATTCTTGCATATTTCACCTATGTCATAAAGGACATTAGGCCCAATATGCACTTCCCTTGGCATTTGAATTGTTTTAGAATCCATATTATCTCCTTAAAAATCAATTTTCCATTAAATAATTTTTAGAATCTATAATATTCTTAAATTTTTAGCATGTTATTTAATATTATTTTAATATATGTTTTCAATAAATTAAATAAGTTTTGCTTTAAAAGTCTTCTACTAATAAACTATATAATAAATTAAATACATACTAATACTATTATAAAATAAATCAATGATAAAAAATAAAAAAATTTTATTAATGATTTAACAATTAAAAACTTATTATTTTATTAAAATTAGGTGATAATGTGGAAAATTTTAGTGAATGGTTCCATGACATTTTAGAAAATGCAGATATAACCGATTCAAGATATCCTATTAAGGGAATGGCTGTATGGCGTCCTTATGGATTTCAAATCAGAAGAGCAACTTTAAACATATTTAGAGACTTGATGGACAAAGAGCATGACGAAACCCTCTTTCCTTTACTTATTCCAGAAGCAGAACTTGCAAAAGAAGGAATTCATGTAAAGGGATTTGAAGATGAGGTATATTGGGTTACCCATGGTGGTCAAACAGAATTGAACGAAAAGCTTGCTATCAGACCAACCAGTGAAACCGCAATGTATCCTATGTTTGCATTATGGGTAAGATCACACATTGACCTCCCTATCAAACAATATCAAGTTGTAAACACATTCAGATATGAAACCAAACATACAAGACCTCTTATTAGAGTAAGGGAAATCACTACCTTCGCAGAAGCTCACACAGTACATTCAAGCGCTGAAGAGGCTGCAGAACAGGTTGAAACAGGTATCGAGCTCTACAAGAAATTCTTTGACGGACTTGGAATCGCTTATTTAATCAGCAAAAGACCAGTTTGGGACAAGTTCCCAGGTGCAGAATACACCATGGCATTCGATACAATCATGCCTGATGGAAAGACATTGCAGATTGGTACTGTTCACAACTTAGGCCAAACCTTTGCACATACCTTTGAAATAACCTTTGAAAACAAGGAAGGAAACCATGAATACGCTTACCAAACCTGTTACGGTATCTCTGACAGAGTGATTGCAGCAGCAATTGCAGCTCATGGAGATGAAAAAGGTCTTCAATTGCCTCCAGAGATTTCTCCTAAGCAAATCACTATCATCCCTATCATCTTCAAGGATGGCGGAGAGGAAGTGATGACTAAATGTAATGAAATCAAGGATGCATTGGAATCTAAAGGAATCAGAGTCCAAATGGATACCCGTGACATCAGACCAGGTAAGAAATTCTTCGATTGGGAACTCAAAGGAACTCCTCTCAGATTCGAATTAGGTCCAAGAGACTTAAACAACAATGTAGCAATCATTGGAAGAAGAGACACCGGTGAAAAGATTGAAGTAAGCTTAGACGACAACATTACTCAAAAGGTATCAGACTTATTGGCTGAAGTAGAAGAAAGCATGAAAGCTAATTCCTGGGCTAAACAGGAAGAGAAAATAGTAACCTTAGACAGTCTTGATAATGTTTCTGACATTGTTGATGAAGGAAAGGTTGTTAAGTTCTACTGGTGTGGAGACGAGGAATGTGGAAAAGCGATTGAAGAGGAAACTGGAGTAGATATCCTTGGAATAAACGAAGAGGATATTGAAACCGATAAGGTCTGTCCACATTGTGGTAAACCAGCTAAACACCTTGCTTTAATGGCTAAAACATACTAGTTATAAAAATATTTATAATAAATTTAAATCAAGACATCAGAATCATAGAGGAATAGAAATGGATAAGATTTATGCAATAATTCCAGTGAACCAATTTGCAAATGCTAAAACAAGATTATCTCCTTTCTTATCACCTGAAGAGAGAAAAAATCTTTTAAAGGCAATGCTAAAGGACATTGCAATCACATTAAAGCCTATTGTAGATGATATCATAATAATAAGTAAAGACGAAGAGGTTTTGGCATATGCAGAGGAATTGGAACTTACTGCACTTGTTGAAGAGGACCACAAGCCATCCAAGGCTTCAAAAAATGGTGATGAAGGCCCTTTAAACAAAGCTTTAAAGCAAGCTATGAAATGGTGCAGAAAGAAAACAAGAAAAGTCATAATCTTGCCATCTGACATTCCATTGATTGGAAAGACCAATATCAAGCTTCTAATTGATCAAGCTAAAAATCTTGATTTCATCATTGTTCCCTCTAAAGGTGGAGGAACCAATGCATTAATCATCAAGCCATTATCCATTGACATGAAATTTGGAGGATTCAGTTTCAAAAAGCACATTGAAGAGGCTGAAAAGAAGAAACTGGTCCCATTGGTTCATGACTCATTCTATATGGCACTTGATGTAAACACAACTGAAGACCTTGGTGAAATCATGCTTCATGGAAATGGAACAGAAACCAAGAAATATCTGGAATCACTTGGAATCAAAGTGGAATCATTCCGTGGCCATGAAAGACTTAAGGTCACTAGAGATGAATAATCAATATCTAGGGGATAGTATGATAGGACTAACAATTGCGGGATTCGATCCTTCAGGAGGAGCAGGAATAAGCACTGACATCAAGACCATGGCAGCACATGGTGTTCATGCATGTGCAGCAGTCACTGCACTCACTGCACAAAACCCTAAAAAAGTGTTTTCTGTTGAACCTGTTAGCACTACATATATCTCTGAACAGATAGATTCTATTTTTGATGAGTACACTATCAAATACTCAAAGACAGGCCTATTATACTCAAAGGAAATCATCCAACTTGTAAGTAAAAGGGTCGACGAATACAATTTAAGCATAGTTGTTGATCCAGTGATGGTAGCTAGTGCAGGAGATGCACTTGCGAAGATGGAAATAGCTGATGCTTTGAAAAAATATCTTCTTGAAAAAACACTTCTTGCAACTCCTAATGTATCTGAAGCAGAAAAATTATCTGGATTAAAAATTAATGATGTGAATGATGCAAAAGAAGCAGCATATAAGATTGGAGAATATTGTAATGTAATGATTACTGGTGGACATCTTAATGGTACAAACATTATTTACAATAAGGAAAAAGATGAATTAATCACTTTACATCAGGATCTAATTAAAACTGATAATTTGCATGGAACCGGATGCAGCCTATCTGCTGCAATTTGTGCTAATCTTGTTTTATTAAACAACAATGATAAAAATAGCAAAGATGAAGATAATTTAAAAATAGCTATAGAAAAATCCACCAAATTCATTTACGAATCCGTTAAAAACGGTAGATACGGTACTTTAAATCCTAATTTTAATTCTAAAGTATTATAAAATAAAAATAAAAAATAGCTAACTCTTTCTAAAGAATTAAAGAAAAATAAAAAAAGAATTATCACTTTAAAAGTGATAAATTTTTGTAACAAATTTAAAACTTGTTATTTTTAGGGCTCCCAGACTCCTAAAAGCTTTTCAACTTCATCTTGGAAATCCAAGAACTCTCTTGATTCTCTTTGACGAGGTCTTTCAAGAGGAACCTCTACTACGTCTTTTATTCTACCTGGCCTTTTATCCATAATCACAATCTTGTCTGCCAAATAGACCGCTTCATCAACATCGTGAGTGACGAAAAGAATAGTGGTTTCAAATCTTTTCCAAACTCCAATCAATTGTTCCTGCAAGGTATGCCTATTCAACATATCAACTGCTGAAAACGGCTCATCCATAAGCAAGACAGGAGTGTGGTTCAATAAGGAACGGATAATAGCCACCCTTTGCTTCATACCACCTGAAAGTTCATGAGGATAACTGTATTTAAAGTCAGCCAATCCAACTCTTTCAAGATATCTTTCAGCAGCAGCAAGATTTTCCTCTTTACTATGCTCTCCGGATAAATTTAAACCAAACATTACATTATCTAAAACATTTAACCAAGGGAATAAAGAATATTGTTGGAAAATGAACCCTCTTTCCTTAGAAGGACCTTCTACAAGTTCTACTCTATCGTAAATCTCACCTTCATCAGGTTCTTCCAAACCTGCAACCATTCTTAGAAGGGTTGTTTTCCCACAACCGGAAGGCCCTAAAAGACAGATGAGCTCTCCATCATCAACATGCAAATTGACATCTTTTAAAGCCAGGAAATCTTTATCTTTAGTAATAAATGATTTAGAAACATTTTTTATATCAATTGCCAATATAAACACCTTTTATTAATATCTAACACTGATAAATCTTTTTTCTCTTAATCATCCCTAATTTACCAGAATATTCTATCTTGTGCTTTTCTAAATCCATAATCAAATAAAATACCGATTAAACCAATAATTATCATACCAACTACAACAGTTCCTGGTTGGAACAATTGACTTGCAGTCAAGATCATATATCCTAAACCTCTGCTTGAAGCAATCATCTCAGCGGATACGGTACACATCAAAGCGATACTTACACCTACCTTAAGCCCTGATACAATGTAAGGCAATGCAGAAGGAAGCACGATTTGAGTCAATATATTCCAATTGTTAGCACCTAAAGTCTGAGCAGCTTCAATCAATACCTTATCGGTTCTCTTTACACCGTCAATGGTGTATACAAGTACAGAGAATACACAACCGATGAAGATAACGAATACTGCTGAAGATAATCCTATGCCAAACCATAAAATGGAAAATGGAATCCAAGAGATAGGTGGAATAGGCCTTAAGATACTAATGATCAAGGAACTTAATCTATCTAAAGTTTCATACCATCCAAGAATTATTCCTAAAGGAATTGCAACTGCTGATGCAAGTATAATACCTGAAAATACCTTTACAAGAGTGCTTGAGGTATGCATGAACAATTTTCCATTGCTTAATAAAGTCCAAGCCGCAGTGAATACGTTTAAAGGACTTGGTAAAATATAGTATGGAATCAAATGCAAACCATCAGTAAGCAAATACCAAATAATGAGAAGTATTGCCGGTAAGATAAATGGTAATAATTCTTTCTTAATATTCATTAAATCACTATCTTAAATTGTTTTAATATAATTTATTAACTAACAATTAATATCACCGATTAGAAATCGAAAATCAAAAATAATTAATTAATGAATTACATCATTCATATATTAATAATTAACTTTCTTTAATATATATAATTTAGCATTTAAAAAAAGTCAAGTATAGATGAGAATAAAAAAATCAAAAATAAATAAGAAAATTAAAAAAATAGAAAAAATAAGAATTGCTCAAATAGAGCAAGTCTTATAAATTTATAAATCTGCGAAGATTTGATCTTGAGTTAAAGGTTTTTGTAAAAGACCTAATTTTACTTCAAGGTTCATGAATGCCATTACATTTTGTTTGTAAGTGCTGTCTAAACCGGAAATGAAAGTAGTGTCTTTGATTACACTTGCTTGCAAGTCTTTATCAGGAACAATGTCTTCAGGTAAGCATGCAGCTGCTTCTGCAGGGTTTTCATTAGTGAATGCAGTCGCATTTTCATGAGCAGCTAAGACTTTTTTCAATTCTTCAGGATGATTTTTGATGAAGTCTTCTCTTGCTACAACACAACAGCATGGGTGACCAGGAATGATTTCTCCACTAGTTTCAACTAATTTACCGTCACCGTTTTTAACTGCAATGGAAGCATATGGTTCCCAAATGATCATAGCATCAACTTGACCCGCTTTTAAAGCATCAGTCATTTGAGCAGCTTTCATGGTAGTGAATTCAACATCACTGGTTTTAACGCCAGCTTGGGTTAAAGCAGAGGTTAAAAGCATGTTTTGAATGGTTGCTTCACCAGGGGTTGCTACAGTTTTGCCTTTTAAGTCAGCAACAGTGTTGATTCCACTGTTTTTATTAGCAACAATAGAACTTCCTTCAATTTGAGCACCGGATACAACTTTTACTGGAACTCCTTGAGAAATGGAAGACATTACAGGAGTGATACCTGCATAACCAATATCGATATCTCCACTTGTCATAGCAGTCATTAAGTCTCCACCATTGTTAAATTGGGTTAATTCAACAGTAAGACCTTGATCTTCAAACATTTTCTTTTCTTGTGCAACGAAAAGTGCGGTGTCGTGATCGGATGGTAAGTGACCGATTCTTACAACATTGTCACCAGAGCCACCGCTGGTTGCAAAGTAAGCACCTACAGCTACAAGAGCTATAATTACAACAGCAATAATTGCTAAAATTTTTTTATCCATAAAAATCACTTTAATTTTTAAAATTAAACAAAAGGTTCTTATATAATCTCATTTTGAAATTTCATTTCATATAAAAGCATTTAAAATAATAAGTTGTTTTTTTATAAATCATTTTAATAATTTAGAAAAAACTAATAATTTAAAATAAAGGTTTAATTTGAAATTAAAAAGGTATTTATCAATAAGCCTTTATGTATTAATAAAATATAATTTAAAAACTTATTACTTATATTAATGATTGATAAACAAAGTATATAATGTTTTTCATTAAATAAAGGCATGATAGATTAATAGTACAAAAAATAACTGAAATACTGACAAATAGATATTAATTAAACTATTAAAAAAGGGCTAAATTGAAAAAATAGTACTGAAAATAAATTATTTTTAAAAATATATGAAAAAAATCATAATAAGGACTATTTAAAGAATTTTACTTGGTTAATTATAAAATATATAACAATTGTTAAATACTAATATGCTTACATATTTGCACTATTAAAGTTACAAAAACTAGAAAAGATGCACTAATAAACTAACAATGATAACCACATTAAGTATTAAAAATTGCCAATATTAGAATAGGAAAAGATGGAAAATAAGGATAAAAAATAAGGATAAAAAATAAGGATAAAAAATAAGGATAAAAAATAAGGATATAAAATAAGCATAAAAGATTATTCATCTATATCAAAGAATTCAGGATTGCTCAATAGTTTATCCCTAAACAATTTGGATATTCTTGAAATGCATTGCCTGCTGTAATCCAACTCTTCAGACAATTGAGTGGTTGTTTTCTTATCCAAATTAAATAGGATATATAACATTACATTTAGAGGTATTTTGCTCTTATGGAAGATTGTTCCTGAAAAGTCATTGAAGTTAGCGCCACAATCCTTGCACACATATCTTCTTGCCCTTCCTTGGTTTCCCCTACTGTTAACGTTATATGATTTGCATTTAGGACAATAGACTCCATTAACCCAACGGACACTCCTAAAGAATGCCATAGCTACCTGATCATCAGGAATTTCTACATTCGGATTAATAATATCTTTCATGATAACAACTATTATTATTAAAATATATATAATTTTTGACATGTTTGTAATACTTGAAAAATTAAGGAAGTATAACATGAAGATTCATAAAAATCATCAGAAAATATACTATGAAAATGAAATAATCTAAACATATAAATATAATTAAAAAAATAAAATAAATAGGTTGTTGGAATTATCCAACAAATTTATGTTTATTAGGAGTAATAAAAATGAGATGTGTTGGTACTGTTGTACGTGGAATAAGAACACCCATTATTAAAGAAAACGATGATTTAGCTACCATAGTTGTAGATTCATTGATGGCCGCAAAGGAGAGTGAAGGATTCGAATTCAAAGACAAGGATATCGTTGCAATTACCGAAGCAGTTGTAGGTATTTCAGAAGGAAACTATGTAACTGTAGATGATGTTGCAGAAGATTTGCAAAACAAATTCCCATCTAAAAACATTGGAGTGACAAACCCTATCTTAAGTAGAAACAGATTCTCCATTATCTTAAAAGGTATTGCAAGAGCAATGGACAAGATCACTCTTTTAACTTCATTCCCTTCAGACGAAGTAGGAAACGGTATCTTAGATGAAGAAGTTTTAGACAAAAGCGAATACAATTTAGGAAGCGTCATCACTGAAGATGAATATAAAGAAACTTTCGGTTCATGGAAACACCCATTCACCGGAATCAATATGATTGACTTTTACAGAGAATTGATTGAAAGCGAAAACTGTGAAGTTGAATTTGTCTTCTCAAATGATGTAAAAACAATCCTTGACTATAACACTGATGTCTTAACATGTGATATCCATACCAGAGAAAAAACCACAAAAATGCTTAAAGAAGAAGGAGCTCATGTATTCGGACTTCACGAAGTATTAACTGAACCTGTCGGAGATTCCGGATGCAACCCTGATTTCGGATTGCTCGGTTCCAACAAGGCAACTGAAGAAAGATTAAAATTATTCCCAAAAACAGGATACACTCTCGTTAGAGAAGTACAAAAAAGATTGATTGACCTTACCGGCAAACAAATTGAAGTTATGGTTTACGGTGACGGTGCATTCAAAGACCCTGTCGGAAAGATTTGGGAATTAGCTGATCCTGTTGTTTCACCAGCACATACCGATGGATTGGTAGGATATCCTAATGAAATCAAATTGAAATACGTTTCTGACAATAAATTCGCTGACTTGAAAGGAGACGAATTGAAAGAAGCAATCAAAGAAGAAATCAGACAAAAAGATGAAGACTTAACCGGGCAAATGATTACCGAAGGAACCACACCAAGAGTATTGACTGACTTAATCGGTTCATTATGTGACTTAACCAGTGGTTCTGGAGATAAAGGAACTCCAGTTATATTCATCCAAGGATACTTCGATAATTTAGCAAACGACTAATTATCGAACCTTTTTTCTTTTTTTCTTTTAAATTTACTTTTTAATTTCAACTATCTTAACCCTTCTACTATTCGTACTATTTTTTAAAATTTAAAACTTTTAAGATTTAAACACTAATTCTTTAAAAACTTATTAATTAGATTAATAATAAATAATATTAAATAATGAACAAAAATCTATTTACTGATTAATTTTTTAATCTTTTTCTTAATTAAAATTAAAATAAAAACTACGGCAAAACAACAAAAGGTTTTTAATATGAATTGCCAAAGGCTATACGAAAATGAAGATTTGGAAAACAAGATATATGACATTGTTTTAGAAAACAATGATTATGCTGATGCTTTAAGAAACAATAATCATTATGATTTTCATTATTTCCTTTCTCCATTCAGACACGACTTATTCATATGGTATCCATTTAAAAAGGAAGGAAGCCTATTGGAGATAGGTGCCGGTTATGGCCAATTAACCTCATTATTCACACAAAAAGTCAATCGTGTCGTTGCAATTGAGGATAGGCAGTCAAATGCAATATCATCTCAAAAAGAGCTGAAGATGCAACTGTTTTGCTTTCTGATTTTGATGATATTGAATTAGAGGAAAAATTTGATTATATCGTTTTATGCAATGTCTTTGAATATACAAAATCCTTTGTCAAGTCTGAAAATCCTTATGTTGACTATTTGAATTATCTAAAAGGATTCCTAAAGGAAGATGGAGTGATATTCTTAGCCTTAAGCAATCGTTTAGGCTTAAAGTACTTTGCAGGATTCAAAGAGGAACCTACAAATCAACTGTTCGCGGGAATCAAGGAATACTTTAACACAGATTCAATCCAAACATTTTCAAAGACTGAAATCACTAAGATCATTGAAAAAGCAGGTTTTTCCAATTATAAGTTTTATTACCCATATCCTGATCACGAATTCCCTCAGATTCTTCATACTGACAAATTAATTAACACAATCCTTGATAAAGGCATTTACAGATATCGTAACGAAAGAATTCTCTTCTTTGAAGAAAAGAAATTAGATCTAATCGTATCTGAAGAAAATTTATCCCAATATTTCAGCAATTCCTTTTTAATTGAAATTAGATCCTCTGATAATGATTATCCAACAGATGATATGGATTTCATTAAAATAGCTACAGATAGAAAAGAGGAATTTAACACATATACAATTATTTGGTCTAATGGGAAAGTTTCCAAATCCCCTTTAACATCAAAAGCAAATGACCATATAAAAAGAATGTTTGAAGGAAGAAAAAATGACATAGGTAAAATCAGATGCTTAAATTCAGAAATGAAAGGGAATTCTCTTTATTATGACTTATTAAAACAATCATCCTATGAATATTTGCTTCTTGATGCAGTTGTTAAAAAAGATAAAGAAAAATTCTTTAAGTTAATTGAATCTTTTTATGATGCAATGTTCTATAATTCATTTGAATCTGATGAATATGCCACTGAAGAATTCTTGAAGATTTTTAAGGTGAAATCCGACATTAAATTCCATTGCCACGAAAAATCCAATTGGGATTTGAATTTCAACAACCTATTCTTAGTTGATGGTGAATTTACTGCTATTGATTATGAATAGACCTTTAATTTCCCAATACCCCTTGAATATCTATTTTGGGAAATAATCGATTCCCATCTCATCTTCAACCATTTTGTAAATGAATTTACGAATATTGAAAAAATATACAATCATCTCAATTTAGATATCGGAAATTTAGATTTGTTCAGAACATGGGAAAATAATTTCTTAAATTATATAATAGACCATCCCCCTTATTTAAGAGAAAAAATAATACCTTTAGAAAATATCGAAAAATATGATAAAGTTCAAAAAGAGATCGCTTTGAAAAATAAAGAGATTGAAAAGAAAAATAAAGTGATGAAGAGGAAAGACAGAGCGATAAAGAAAAAGAATAAAGAAATAAAAAGCTTATTAAATTCAAATTCATGGAAAATTACAAAACCATTAAGAAAGTTAAAATCAGTTTTTAAAAAGTAGATAATTAAAATTAATTAAATAAAAAATTATTAAAAAAATAAGAAAAATAAAAAAATAGTAAAAAGTGAAAAAGAATTATAATAATTCTTTTCTTAAGTCAATAGTGTCCTTTAAGTCAGGCCCAGTTGAAATGATTGTTACTGGCACACCAGTCTCTTGTTCTATTTCTGAAATGAAAGCCTTGGTTTCAGCAGATAATTGGCCGTAATCCTGTACACGAGCGCAGTCAAATAACTTATCGACACATGTTAAAGCTATTTGGGTAGCTCCATTTATTCTGCAGGATTCCTTAGCAAGTTCCATATCAAAGTAACCGATTCTTCTACGTCTTCCAGTTACAACACCATACTCTTCAAGACCTTTGCTTTCAGCTTCCTCTTGAGTCATTTCTGTTGGGAAAGGACCTTCTCCAACACGGGAAATGTAGGATTTGAATACATTTATGACCTCATCCACTTTAGTTGGCCCTACACCGACATCTGCTGCAAAAGTTGATGCAGTAGTGTCCTTGCTGGTTACATACGGATATGATCCGTAATAAAGTGAAAGTGCAAATCCTTGGGAACCTTCAATGAATACGTCTTCTCCATTGCCAATAGCTTCATTGCATGCAAGAGAGACATCAGCAAGATAATCTTCAAGTTCAGGAACATCCTTTGCAAGGCCAACTGACCTCAGTACATGGTCTGAATTAGCAGGCCCGCAACCGGATCCTGTACTTCCAATCTTTTTAGCCAAATGCTCGGAATTTTTATCTCTGGAAATATGTTCCTCAGTAATGATTGCGCATCTTGGGTCTACAAGCATTCTTTCCTTTACATTGTATTTCTTCAAGTCTTCGAATTCCTTAAATAATACATCTGGGTTTACTAAAACTCCTGCACCAATCATGAGTTGAGCATCTTTATGAACAAAACCAGATGGAGTTAATCTTAAACCATATTTTTCTCCATTGAATTCAACAGAATGCCCTGCATTTGGCCCAACACCTGCACGGGCAATAATACTTGGCTTATCATTATCACAGAGATAGGTAATGCATTTTCCTTTACCTTCATCTCCCCAAGCTCCACCAACTAGTATACTACAAGTCATTTAAAATCTCCTTTTTAAAATATTATTTTAGTTAGTTTTACAACAAGTCTAAGTGTAGTTTAAAATTGCATAATTATTATAATTTGAATTTAATGTTTAAGCATAGCTTTAAGTATAATTTAAGTATAGTAAGTTGTTAAATATAGTTCGATAACCATATATATTATATTTTTCAACATTAATAAAGATTATCATGAATTGAAAAAATTAAAAAATAGCTTTAAAGAATATACAAAATTATAGAAAAATAGCGGAATCCAATAGGAAAAGTGAAGATTTTTAAGCATCTTCCAATATTTCCAATAGCTTTTGAAGATATAAGTATCTCTCATACTTGAATTGCTCATTGTTTGCTAAAAATGCATCCAAGACATGTGAATTCATTTGACGTAAAATGGATAATTGAATAATGTTCTTTACATCCTCATCAATCTTTCCCTGAAGAATCAATTGCCCAAAGCCAGTGGCTATTATTGTATAGTCAAGACTCATCAATTCCTCGTAAAAGTCCATATCCTGAATGATTTTCAATATATTTTTACTTTCAATGATGTCATCATTAAAGTCTTCCAATTCCAAGTCCCAAGACTCTAAAATCCATATGAAACATTCGATTATAGAGGTTTTTGGATTTTCAGCCAACCAGTTTGAAATTTCACAAAATGCAATATACGCCTCTTCACATCCAAAAGGAGAAAGTTCATCAGTTGCATCCCAGAAGAACTTATAGTCAGCAATCTCTACTGCACGATTATTAGGCACTTCTCCAAAGAAATGGCTGTTGTCTTCCAAATAGTTATAACCTTTTTTCAATTGTTCCATAAATTCACCAAAACGATTAGTTTAGAGAGAATCAAAATCATACTTCCTTTAGAGGAAACTCTTCGCAAAGAGGATCTTCATCATACTCCTTATCAGTTCCTTTCTTGTTCCAATAATCCAAATAATACATCATCCAGGTATTTGAAACCCTTTTAATCTCATCATCATCCAATGCTTCAAAATCATTGAAAAAATTGATGAAGTCTCCACCTACAGCAATAGCCATTTCCTCACATTCAAAGGACAATATGAAATCATTATTCTCATTCTCATTTCTTTTATCTGCCAAAACCTTCTTAAACTTGTATTTTGCTTCAATTTCAGTTAAATAATCATGATTCTGGAATTTGAATCCCTTGACTTTTTTTGAAAATTCCTGATAGAAATAGGGATATCTTAAAGATAAATATTCATTGAAATTCAGCAATTGATTCAGATAATCCTCATCGAATCTTAAGAAATCAAGATTTTCTTTTTCATTAAAGAACAATGCCAAATAAATGTTTTGACCAAATCTAATGGCTAATTCTCCCCTATATGTATTGTCTAAAATAGGTCTTGAAGACAATTTGAGATTCTCAAATTCAAGATAAAGTGAATTTGAATTGTCATCTATTTCAAGCCAAACCCATTTTCCCTGTGAAATGGCATCTTCAATAATATCTTTGGATCTATTGTTCATTTTCTTCACTGTTTAATCTAATAAAGTCTTCAAGGGCTCCATCCATGGAATAATCCTTTCCATCATATTTCTTTTTCCAATTGAAATTCTCTATTTCAATTATTTCATCTACGGATTCACCCCAATTGATTTCAAAACCATAGTCTTTCAAGGCTTTAACAATCTTTTTAGCTATTTTTAAGCCTTTTTTCTCATCATACTCAAAATCGCCAAATGCAATATTCAATGCATTCTCCTCAATTGCATTTTCAATGTCTTCAAAGGTATAGAAACAAAATCCTATAGGCTCATACTTATTGTTTTTCAAATGTGTAAACAATTCAAATGAATCCTGAATTCCCTCTTCAATGTCATAGCCAGCATTATGAATGGAAATGATCTTTTCCTTTGTCAAATCATCAAAGGCCTTGCTTAATTTGATAAAATCATCTGAATCCTCTTTCAATTCCTCTAGATTTTCATTATTTTCCAAAAGAAGATTTGAAATAAGATCTTTAGAAATATCCTCTTCAATAAACTCATCATCAATTATCTCTAAAATCTCATCATCACTATAAAATCCAATTTTAATCAATACCTGAATTTCATAATTGATCTCATCAATCAGTTCCTTATCCATAATAACACCCATTAGACTTTAATTAGATAAATAAAAGCAAATTATAAAAAAAAGTAGAAAAATAAAAAATAAAAAAATAGAAATCATTAAGCCCTAATGATTTTAATGGCATAAATGTTTTTTCTTTCAGTCAAAGTGACAACTATTCTGTCATCTCCAACCTTAACAATACAAAACTCATCCCTGTACTTGTATTCATAACATTTAATTTCTGCATAACCTCTCAAAGCCTTTAAATGATTTACTTCAAACTTACGATGGAAATCATTAATTACATTTGCAAATACGTCAATGTCATCACTAATCTCAATCTCATCAGACTCAATGGTTACAAAGAATACGAAGCCTCCGTAATTAACAGCACAATATGCATCATTGCTAAAGAGGGAAGATACAGTCATAGTCAATATATGAGCTTCAGTCAAGTTTGCTGCAAAGACATTTTCAGAAAATTGTGGAACATTCTGTTCTTGACCAAATTCTTTTATAGCCTTTGCCTCTTCAATTAAAGCTTCTGGAAAACCTATATCCTCATTATCCCATGCCCATGACCAGGTGTCTTCATCAGGGTCCAAGAATCCAATCAATTGAATAGGAAATTCTTTTTCGCCAAACTTAATAATTCCCTTTTCAATGTCCAATTCAGGTTCAGCATCTCCAACAATGCTTGATAATATTTCCTGCTTTTCTAATGCTAAAGCACCATATTTAGAGAATAAATCCTGTAAATCATCATTTTCTTCAATTAATAAAGAATTAACTTCCATTTTTTCACCAATAAAAATTTAAAAAAAATAAAAAATAAAAAATCTAGAATGATAATTTAGAAATTCTAGACATAGCTTCTTTAGTGTTTTCTAAAGTGTTGAATGCAGTTAATCTTAAGTAACCTTCACCGCTTGGACCGAATCCGGAACCCGGAGTACCTACAATATTAGCCTCTTCCAAGAGTAAATCGAAGAAGTCCCAGGATTCCATGTCATTTGGAGTCTTTACCCAAATGTAAGGGGAGTTCACTCCACCGTAAACATTCAATCCAATATCAGATAAGCTTTCACGAATGATTTTAGCATTTTCCAAGTAATATTCTATGTTTGCCATGATTTCCTTTTGCCCTTCTTCAGTGTAAACTGCTTCTGCAGCCTTTTGGACAGGATAGGAAACACCATTGAACTTAGTGGTTTGTCTTCTGTTCCATAATTCATTTACTGATTGCTCAATGCCTTCAGCATCCTTGATCTTGATATCCTTAGGAACAACTGTGTAAGCGCAACGGGTACCAGTGAATCCTGCAGTTTTTGAAAAGCTTCTGAATTCAATAGCAACTTCCTTTGCACCGTCAATTTCATAGATTGTGTGAGGCACATCATCTTCGGTGATGAAAACTTCATACGCTGCATCGAATAGGATAAGAGCATCATTTTCCTTAGCGTACTCTACAAATTTAGCCAATTGGTCTTTTGTTAAAGTGGTTCCAGTTGGGTTGTTTGGGAAACAGAGGTAGATTAAATCCACTGGTTCTGTAGGAAGTTCTGGAACAAAGCCATTTTCTTCAGTGCAAGGAAGGTAAACGATATTCTCATACATTCCATCATCTTTAATGTTGCCGGATCTTCCTGCCATTACATTGGTGTCAACGTATACAGGATAAACAGGGTCAGTTACTGCAATCACATTATCCAATGCAAATATTTCCTGGATGTTACCGGTATCACATTTTGCACCGTCGGAAATGAACACTTCATCAAGATCTAAGTCCACTCCCCATTTATTAAAGTCATTTTTAATGATAGCTTCAGCTAAAAAGTCGTAACCTTGTTCTGGACCGTAACCCATAAAGGTGTCACCATCTGCCATTTCATCAATAGCATCCTTGAAAGCCTTGATTACAGTAGGAACTAAAGGTTTTGTTACATCTCCAATACCCATTTTAATAACGTTTTTATCAGGATTTTCTTCCATGTATTTAGCTGCACGCCTATTTACTTCAACAAAAAGATAACTATTTTGCAATAAAAGATAGTTTTCATTAATTTTAACCATGTTTTTACCTCAGACTAATTTAAAAATTTAAATAATTAAAATCATTAGTTAATAAAAGTCTAAAACACCAAAATTACAATTAATATAATCCCACTTCGAATAACTAAAATCTCTAAAATTAACTTAATTAATAATTTCTAACTAGATTTCTAACTATTTAACACTTAATTATTTATTAAATATATTATTTAAAATTGTGTATTAAAAAGGTGAAAACTTGGAAAAATAATACAAATTTTTAAAAAGTTATGCCCTCTCAAAAAAATATAAAACTAATGTATAAATAAAATAAAAAAGATATACATATAATACTATAAGATAATGTATGACTTACCCATATTGTTATACCAATATTGTTCATGAGGAACATGCATTATCCTATATTATGATTACATATTGTCCTATCCAATTTCATGCTTAGATTATAAGGTAAATCAAATATATTAAAACAAGATTAATTCGGTGAAAAAATGAAGGAAATAACAGCAATACTGCTTATTCTTATAGCACTTATTGGAATAATTTCCATAATAATTGTTAAGATATACTATAAGGATAAGGAAAAAGACAATGAAGAAGAAAGATTAGCGGAATTCATCAATAGCACAAAATCTGACTATGACAATGAAAAACGTAAAAGAACCAGAAAAGCACAAAGAAGAAACCGTGCTAACTTAAGTGAAGCTCAATTATATGCAAACACTATTGATGACGTTGAAAATGGAGATGTAGGTGGAACAACTGCTTTATTGAGACAAAGAGCAAAAGCTATGGATGAAGCTCCTCAAAAACAAGCTAGAAAATTTAGAAGAGCTCAACCTGTTCCTAAAAATGTTCCTAGAACCCCGGAAAGAGTAAAAACCCAAATGAATAAGGAAGAAGAGGTTAAATCTTTCCAAGAACCTATTAAACCAGAACATACTGCAACCATTAACAGTGCAAGACAAGGAGATAAACAGCCTGAAGCTCGTCAAGTTCCAATGACTGAAAAGCAAAAGGAATTCATTTCTGGCGAAGCTAATAAGTTAGTTGTTGAAGAAGGAGAAGGAAATGTAAAGGTAGTCAAGTCTGTTAAACCTGCTGAAACCATTGAAGAAATTAAGGAATCTGCAAAGATTGAAGAGGACGCTCAAGCAGAAGAGGCTGTTGAAGCTGAAGCAGAAGCAAAAGATGAAATCGTTCAAAAAGCTGAAGCAGACACTGCTGATTTAATCAAGAAGATTGAAAAAGCTAAAGAAGATGTTGAAGAGAAATTAGCAGATATCTCCGCTGAAGACATTGGAGCAGTTAAAGAGAAAATGGCTAAAGAGGAAGAGGAAGCTGAAACTCCAGATATTGGAACCACTATTGAAAAGATCAAACAAGCATCTGAAGCTAAGGAAGAAGCAAAAGCAGAAACCGAAGCTAAAGTGGAAGAAGTCAAAACTGAAGTTGTCGAAGCTCCTAAAGCTGAAGAAACTTCCCAAACTGCAGAAGATTCCTATCATGATGATTTACATATCCTCTTAAATAAGGAAGAGCCGGTTGAAGTTGATGAAAGTCCTGAAAATGACTTTGTTACTATCAATTCAGGAAATGAAGAAAAACTCTCTACAGGAAATGAATTGATTAACAGTGCAATCAAATCCATCAGAAACTTCAGAAAAGCTAATACTCCACAACAGCCAACTGTAGTGGAAACTAAAGTTGATATCGTTCCTGATGATTATGCTCAAGACTTGGGAGATGGAATTGAATACATTGGAGATACAATTACAATCACTCCTATCCATGAAGAGGAAAGAGACTTGGCAAAAACTCAACCTAACGAAGATGTGGACAAGATCTATAAGGAAATCAATAAGGAATCCTACAATAAGACTGACGATGAGGAATTGTCTGATTCCTTCGAAGATGTAACTGATGAAACATCTGAAAAAGATGCAAATGTCTACACTAAAGAGGACTATAAAAAGATAGAAGCTAAGGAGAAAGAGAAAGTACGCAGAGCAGAAAACACTAAAAAGATTTTAGGATCAAAAGGCATTAGCGAAGAAGAGGTCCGCAAAAGGTCTGAAGCTAAAGCGAAATCCAAACGTACAAGAAGAGCTGCTCCTGCAGAAGAGCCTGTAGAAGAAGGTCAAAAGAGATTGATGATGCATAAGGCAAAAACCGATGTTGAAGAAGTATACATCAATGGAACCTTATTTGAGTTAAAAGTAGGTCAAATTGTAATCTTTGACATTAATGGTGAAAGCTATTCAAGTCAAATCTTAAGACTTAAACCAGGCTACATTGGAATAAGATACAGATCTAAAAAGATTTGGGTCAAATCCAATACAGTCAAAAAGATTTTAAAATAATTAAATAGTTTAAATAGCTTTAATTCTATTTTAACTATTTTAATTCATTATTTTAAAAATTAAAATTAAATTTTATAATTTTTATAAAAAAATAAATTTATTTAATTAAAAAAAGCCGAATTAATCTTAAATAAATTTATTCTCTTCTTTTCTTTTTTATTATTTTAACTATTTTAATCATTTCTAATTTTTTTACTTTTTTATAAAAATTAGTTCTAATTTTAACGAACAGAATAAAAATCTAAAAAAATTTATGCTCTATTTATGAGCATAATAGAAAATCAATTCATCATCTTTTATCTCATCAAGTCTAGCAAATCCGAATCTTTCAAATTGGACAATGTCTCCAACTTTCAAGTCATTGCAGTCAATTTCACAAAGACCTTCAGTAACAGATGCGTCATCCATAACAACCTTAGCTTTAATTGCATCAGTTGGAACCCATTGGATGATTCTCGCTTTCGCTTCTCTTGCATCTTCAAAGGATTTGCTGTGGAATGATGCAGTTCCATCCTTGATTTCAACATTTACTGCATCCATCAAACGGCTGATTCCATCAGTCAAATCAGCTTCAGGGATATAGACTTCCCTGTTGAATACAAGGGTTCTGTTTCCCCTTTCCTCAAAGTCAGGATGCAATGGCCTTTCAATAGCTAATCCTAAATCATCCTCAGGCACATCAGCAATATCTATTTTTACAGGATTTGGAACAAAAAAATACCTGTTTACCTTTTGCTCAATGATATTTCTGTTTAATCCATAAATCTTTTTCCAACTGATTGCAGAGTCAGACATTTTGATACCTATTTCAACCATCAATTGAGTGATAGTTTCAGGTTGGATTCCTCTTCTTGCAATAGCTTTTAAGGTTCCAAGTCTTGGATCATCCCATCCACTGTAAGTGCCGTCTTCAATTCCAGCCATAGCTTTGGAAGTACTGAGTGCAATGTCTTCCATTTTCAGTCTTCCGTAATGGATAAACTCAGGAATTTCCCAACCCATATGCTGATAAAGATACTTTTGCTTTTCACTGTTTGCAAGGTGGTCCTTACCTCTTAATACATGGGTCATTCCAAGCAAATGGTCATCTACAGACACTGAGAAGTTCATCATAGGATATACTCTGTATTTGGTGCCCATTCTTGGGTGTTCCTCTTCAACAATTCTCATTGCCACCCAATCACGAATAGCAGGATTCTTATGATTTATATCAGTTTTTACTCTAAGAACAGCTTCACCTGCTTCCATTTCAGGGAACTTTTTCCAAAGTTCCATATTCTCTTCCACAGTATTGTCTCTGCATGGACAAGCTTGGCAATTATCCTTAAGCTTTTTGAACTCTCCACCATCACAGGTACACATATATGCTGCTCCGCGCTTGATTAGCTCTTCAGCGTATTGGTAATAGATTTCAAAACGGTCACTTTGGTAGTAGACTTCATCAGGCTCGATACCTAACCATTTCAAATCCTCTTGAATCAATTCATAAGCAGGTTCGTAAATACGTTTTGGATCTGTATCCTCAATTCTCAATATGAATTTACCGCCACATTTCTTTACATATTCCCCATTAGGAATAGCTGCCCTTGCATGTCCAATATGCAATGGACCACTTGGGTTTGGAGCAAAACGCATTACAACATCCTTGTTCTTACCTGGAAGCTTTGGAAGACCTTCTTCTTTCTTTTGTTTTTTCTCTTCAACAGCAACTCCAAATTCTTCCATTTTAGCTTTCTGTTCCTCTAGTGAAAGTGCATTCACTTGAGCCACAATCTTTCCGGATAAGGGCCCTATTTCCTTAGCTCTTGGCCTAAGTTCAGGTTCACTGCTCATAATGGAACCCATAACAGCTCCAGGATTCGCATTTCCATTATGTTTAGCTGCATTCAATAATGCATGTTTAAATACAATTTCTTCTAATTCATCCATAAAAACACATCTTAAAACGTGATAGAACTAATTAATTATAATGATTAAACTATGCCTTAGCATATTATTAAATTAGTTATAAAAATATACATTATTAAATATATAATCTATTTATTAAAAATATTACGATGAAAAAAATGAAAAAAATGAAAAAAATTTAAAAAAATCAAAAATTAAAAATGACAATGCTAAAATAAATTAAATAAAAAAAGAAAAAAAGAAAAAAATAAAATAAAATTTTATAATGAATCAAACATCTAATAATTGGTTTTGACTATAGCTTCTAAGCAAGGATTTAGAGAGATATCGAAGTAAAAAGGAGAATTATTCCTCCACATATACCTCTTCTACCTCTACTTCTCCAGAATCTATTTCACCAGAATCACTGACTGGCTTATCCTTGTCAATTTTATCACTTGAATCCTCAAAATGATCGCTATTATCGGATAATTCAATAGAATCAGGCACATCCTCAATTTTATCATAATCGAATTCTAAAGTACCATTGGAATCCCAATTGTTACTTTCTTCCAATTTAATGCCATTTTCCTTGAGAATAGCAACAAAATCCTCAAAAGTCATATTACCGAATAAAAATTCATTATATAACTTAATGAATAATATATGCTTTTGTTCAGTCTCGGAATAGCTTTTGAAATGTTTTCTTTGATTTCTATCCCATGAAATTGATTTCTTGTTTTTATTAGAAACAGCATTCTTTGATTGGTATTTGCCAATTTTCTTGCCATTACCTAATTTCTCTTTAACTGAAAAGTTGCCTTTTTTAGGTTCTTTCTTAGGTTCTTTCTTAGAAATCAATTTCCAAGACCATTTCAATACATGCACTTTATTCAATGTATTTGTAACAGTGAACGAATAATCTCCATTTTCTTCAATCTTGTAATGGTAATAGGTTATATTGACCTCATCAATAGAATAATTGATTAATTTGCCATTGTCATATTTAGGCAAATTCTTTAGTTCGAATTTCCATCCATTATCCTTATTGAGAACAATAGACTTAACGATTTCACCATTTTCGAAAACATTAATAGTTACATCAGAAGGTCTTTTTCCATAGAAATCTTCTTTATCATCCCAAACCTTTGAGACAGTAAGATTAATCAATTCAAGTTTATTTGTAATTTTTATACTTGATATAATTTTTTCTTCAGTATCATCAAAGAATTTTGTTTCAGATGGCATTAATGGATTAATGCTAGTGGAATTACTAGATACAGAAGATAGATACTAACGAACATCATACTCTTTAATGGTGTAATTTGCTAAATGCACAACCCATTTGAATCCAATCTTTCACGTATATCAACATTGCTATCCTTATCCAGATTTAAGAAGGTATAAGTCCAATCATTTGCCTCTTCTAAAATTGCCCCAGCATAAATTAATCCATCGGAAACTAACTCAATTGATTTTCCTGTTTGTTTCAATTCATCATTGGTTAAACTTACTTTAATGTGTTTTACCTGATAAATTTCAGATTTGGTAATATCAAATGATCCAGGATAATTTAAATCAATGAATTCATAATTAATTTCATGACCGTCTTCAGCATCATACTTATTGAAATTTGGTATGGTTGTTGTATAATCATTACTCCTATCTAAACGTACACGTCCAAGATCTTTACCATCAGCAGATATGTTCACATATATCCTGGATGGTCTACTAGAGTAATCATCAGGCCATACTTTTTTAATAGTTACATCAAAGTCATCTTCCAATACAGTTTCTATTTTATAATTATCTGCATTGATTGGAGCAGTCAAGTTTGAAATTGAATAAAGAGGCAAATTGTTAAAAGTATATTCCCAATTATTGTTACTGTCTATAGTAACTCCCCTTATAAAAGGTTCACCATCAGAATATAAATCAACATTAATGCTTTCAGGCCTTAAATTAGTTATATTATCATAATCATTCCATTCCTTAATCACACTAAGATTAGTGAATAGATTAAAACCAATGATGTTTTGATAATGTCCATTGACGGAAGAATACAAATAGAATTGATATGTTAAACCAGTATCATGGAAACTTCCACTGTTAGGGATTCCATTGCCAGATTTGACCATATCAATAGTTTCCTTTACATAAGTCCATGAAGGATCGGTATATGGTTGTCTATTATAATAACTTTCAGGATTATTATAATCTTGGCTACCAGTAAAAGCCCATAGCACATTAGGGAATGATACCTTACCACTGCTTACTGTAGTGAAGTTTTCAGTATCATTGTAATGATAGTATAAAAATGTCCTGATATAAGGCAATACATCCTCACCAGTTTCCGGATGGATTAACTGTTCATCAGTTAAAGTGATCCTTTTGTATGGTCCAGGTGCCCCATAATAATACCCATCAGCACCTGATAGACCAGGTTCAATACAATAAGTCCATGTAGTATCATTCATTAGCCAAGGATTCTCATAATATGAATCAGGGGCATAATCAGTGCCATATCCTTCAACCCAATCAAAAATTACACTATAAGTATCTTCAGAAACAATAGGGTTTTCTGATGGAATTAATTCCATGCCATTGACATCTTGGTAATCAATTTGTTCATCATCAATTCCATCTTCACCAAGAGAGTCTGCTTGATTTGAGCTTAATTTGACAGAATCATCCATTTCAACATTTTCGGTTGATTTTAAATTCAAGTCAGATGGTACTCCATTTTCCACATAACCAACATTAGATGCAAGTAATTCATTGTCATTTCTTATGACTCCAACATCACTATCAACTTCAGATGCTGAAAATAAGCTCACAGTTAATAGCAGTATAAAAGCCATAATAAGCATGAAACAAATATTATTTTTAAATCTCATAAATTTCACTTCCGAAAAACAGAAAAATAAAATAATTTTGTTTTTGCATCAAAAAATAGCAATAAATCCAGAATTAAAAAAAAAAAGATCTCAAAAAAATTTTTTAAAATAAATAATTCTTTAAATGAATAAGAATTTTATTCATTCAAAAACAATTAGATATCACCCTAGAAAATCACCATTTTCCTATACAATGTATGGTGCTTTTATTATAAATACTTAACTTGGTATAGTCATGTTCATTTATTTTAATAAGGATTATATGAAAAAAACAACCCATAGACTAACTATTTAACTTTTGTTTAATTAATATTACATTAGTTAGATAATGTTTAAAAAATAGATATGTAAAAATGAATAATTTTTAAAAAAAAGTTTATTAAATTTAGGTATAAATCTAATATGAATGTAATAAAATTACAAACATATTAGATAGGCAAATCTAATAAATAGGTTTAGCAACAATATTTATCAGACAATATAATTTTTAAGCATTTTGATATTTAAATTATTTGATATAATTGCCCCTTTAGCAAAATAAAGAAAAATTATTTAGTTATACCTAAATATATCTGATTAAATCAATTTTCTAAATTAGAATCGATGTCTGTTGTTTCAAGCTTCATTATAACTGGTCTTAATCCATCATTGCAAGATACAATAGCTACTCCAGGGGTTTTAATCCAGTCTTCATAATACCATATTTCGCTTGCACCATGAGCCAATGCAAAAACATATTGATAAATGGCCTTCCACGCTTCATCACAAAATCCATCAGGTTTTGCATAATCTGCATAATAGACTTCACCCTCTTTCATCAAGGGACAGATAGATAATCCTTCAACACCATAATCCTTAGCAAGATCTTCTTGAAATGTAGTTTTTAAAATTGTAATCTTAACTTTCTCCATAATTACAAATTAGTTGTTTTTAGTAATTATAATTAATGTTATGATGGATGAGTTACACTAAATAAATAAGATTTATGATATAAATTAATATAAATGAATAAATGATTAATATTTTTATAAGTATTGATGAATAAATATGATTTAATCAATCATCTTTTTAATTAAAATGAATGAAAAATTTATTGAAAAATTTACTATATGAAACTATGTAAAAAATGCTGATTTTTCAATTAAGAAATTTCAAAATCGAAAAATGTTTTTACCAAACAAAATTGCAAAAATTTTACAGTAGAAACACACCTCTCTCCAATATATGAAAATTTTTGTCAAATAATGGATTTTCTTTATAAAGAATTGTAAAAAAATAAACTAATTATAAATATTAGGCAAATAATAAAATTATATGATGAAGAGATTAAATCAATTTTTTCAAGACAGACATTCAATGATGAAAATCATCAATATATAAAGGAATAATTGTTAAAAATTATCTATTGTATATCTTGAAAAATAAATGAAAATTCTCTATGAACAAAAAAGTAATTTACAAATACTAAAAGATAATGGGTGGAATTTAAAATGGATGGAAGATTAGATATAGATTCTTTTGAAAAAGCTATTAATGGTTTAAATAAAAATTTAAGTGATGTAGGATTGCTATTTAGAGCAAATATGCCACTCCTTGCAACAGACGCTACTCAAGAAACCAAAGAGAATTGTGTGGACAAGATGTCTGATAGAATTGCTGAATTGCTTGACTCATTTAGGGAAAGCTATTCCTACTACAATGACTTTTATGAAAAGATAAAAGAAAACATAAGAAACGACAATATCGAAAACCCCGAGGAATATGACGTATTCTTCAATCATGCTAATGAGACATTTCCAAAGTACATTGATGAGCTTGGACAAAGCATTGACAGCTTATGCGACATACCTGTAAAGACTGAAAAGTTCGAATCAACAATGAGAGAGTTAGGCTCCATCATTGAAAACTTCCGTTTTGACTTTAAAAGAACATTAGCCGTCTCTGACGTTTATGAAGTTCAAAAGCAAATGAAAGCTGAAAACAAGGATTAAATAATTAATTAAGTTAAAAAAAGCAAAATCCCATTTTTGGTGAAAAAATGACTTATCAAATCAATGGTCCTGAAGAAATCGATTGGGCTCAATTTTGGAGAGAGAAACTAGAGGCAAAAGAGGACAGGTCAAAGGACTGGAATAAGAGAGCCCCTAATTTTGGAAAATCCGCTAAAAAGGATGATTACCCCATCAAATTGTTGGAAAAGATGGATATCTCTAAAGAAGACACTGTTCTTGACTTGGGATGCGGTGAAGGAAGCATAACAATTCCACTTGCTAAATTAGCAAAATCAGTTACAGGAGTCGATTCTGCATATAAGATGCTTGAAATATTGAATGAAAAAGCTCAAAAAGAGGAAATAAACAATATCAAGACAATTGAAGAGGATTTAACTAAAATCACAATTGATGATGTGGGAAAACACGATATTATAGTGGCTTCAAGATCATTGAATGGTGTCCTAAATATAAAGGAAACCATTGCAAATATTGACGAAATAGCTGATAAGTATGTTTACATAACCCTTTTTGGACCAAACAATTGGAAACTTGAAAAGGAATTCTACCAATCAATAAATAAGGAATACTTTGAATTTCCATCACACAGATACTTCTTCAATATACTTGTGGATATGGGAATCTATCCTAATGTTGAAAACCTGAATATTGGAAAAGAAAGAGAGTATGAAAGCATTGAAGAGGCAATGGAAAGCGGAAAATGGAGATTGGATTATCTAAACGATGAGGAAAAGGAAGAACTTTACAAATACCTTGAAAATATCTTAGAAAGAGGTGAAAATGGAAAGCTTTCCAATCCTGATGACAAGGCAGACTGGGTATTGTACTGGTGGAAAAAATAAACAAATTATAGTGGATTATCATGAGATTAGAAGATGAAATCAAATATTCAGAGATTGATTGGGAATGCATTTGGCAGAAATCCCTTAAGAAAGGATTCAAAAAGGAAAAGGATTGGGATAAGATAGCTACTGAATACGGCAAATGGCTTGAAAATGATGATTACCCAGATGTTTTGCTCAATGAAATGAAACTATCTTCTAATGATACAGTTCTTGATATAGGTTGTGCAGAAGGTACAATAACCAGAAAAATAGCTAAAAAAGCAAAGTCCATCACTGGAATCGATAAATCCAAATTGATGCTTGAAGAACTAAATAGGAAAGCAGCAGATGAGGGATTAAGCAATGTAAAAACCATTCAAAAGGATATAAATGACTTGACTTATGGATCCATTGGAGATTACGATATTGTACTTGCATCCAGATGCCTGAATGGAATATATAATATCAAGGATACACTCATAACACTTAATGAAATAGCTAACAAATACGTTTACATAACTGTTTTTGGTTCATCAACTCATAAATACAAAAAGGAAAAGGCAGAAATTGCTGGAAAACCATTTAAGGCAGGAACAGACCATATGGTTTTAGTCATGCTCTTAAGAAGTCTTGGAATTGAAGCGAATGTTCTTCAATTGGAATGCGAAAAACTTAAGGAATACCATAGCATAGAGGAAGCAATTGAAAGATCCATTTGGAGACTTGGAGAACTAGAAGAGGAAAACAGAATTGCTTTAGAAAATTATTTTAAAGACATATTCGTTAAAAATGAGAGAGGAAACTGGGTTAATCCTAAAGACAAAACAGATTTAGTATTGATTTGGTGGAAAAAAGATGAATAATTAATAAAAAATAAAAAATAAGAAAATAAGAAAATATAAAAGAATAGAAAAATAGAAAATAAAATGAAAAAGAAATTTTATACATAGTCTTCATCATGGAAAAAATCAAACACCTTTTCCATTTCTGCAGGGATATCAATTCCTTGTGGACATTGGATATTACACTCACCACAGAAAGTACAGCTATCTGCACGCTCATCCTTATTAACTAGCCAGAAATAAGGAGCTGCAGTCTTATCAATATAATCCAAGCTTTTTGCAATATTATACTGCTTGAAACAGTGCGGAATGTCCACCCTATTATGACAAGGCATACAGTATCTGCATCCGGTACATGGAATCTCTTCCCTTGACTTATATACTTGAGTGACATCCTTTAGGATTTGCCTATCATGCTCGCTCATGGAATTAACATCACAGCTTTCTGCAATGGTTATGTTCTGTTTCACTTGATCCATATTGCTCATACCACTGAATACAGAAGTTACAAGAGGCTTATCCCATAAATACTCGAATGCCCATTCAACAGGAGTTCTTTTCTTATCAGCAGTATCCCATAGTGCTTGAACCTCATCAGGAATATTATTGATTAGGCTTCCACCTCTCAACGGTTCCATAATTACATTTCCAAGCCCTGCCATTCCGACAAACTCCAAACCGCCAAGACCGCTCTTATAATCCTCATCAAGGTAGTTCACTTGAGTCAATATAACATCCCACTTATCATAGGAATCCATAATGTTAAAGAAAACATCCAGATCATCGTGGAATGAGAAACCTACATATTTAGCTCTTCCATCTTCAAGGATTGAGTCTAAGAATTCCAATACATCCATACCATATAACTTATTCCAGAAGTCAATTTTAAGTGAATGCAGCATGTAAATGTCAATATAATCAGTCTGCAATCTTTCGAGTTGCAAATCAAGGAACTTGTCCATATCTTCCCTTTTGTTCACTAACCATCCAGGTAATTTGGTCTGTATAATAACATCATCACGAATGCCTCTTTCAGCAAGGTACTTGCCTAAAAACGGCTCAGCGTTTCCTCCTAAGTTCCTGTTTTTACTATGAAAAGAATAAGCAGTATCAAAATAATTTACTCCATGCTCAATTGCATAATCGAACATCTTTGCAGCTTCAACCTCATCAATTTCATAAAAATGCTCCTTATGAGGTAAACGCATACATCCAAAACCTAAATTAGATACTTCTAAATCAGTTTTTCCTAATTTTCTATAAAACATTGTGTCACCTAAAACAACATTTAATTAATTATAATATGTTTTTCGAATATATAAAAATAGCTAAAAAAAGTATTAAAAATATAAAAAATAAGAAATAGGAAGAAAGATAAAAAAATTTAATCTAAAAAATAAAGCTAAAAAATAAAGCTAAAAAATAGCTAATCCAAATAATTTTCCACATGATTAAAGAACAGATACAAGTTAGGCTCAACTTTCCTTAAGCGTGTCTTGTATTCAACCAATAGATCAATCCTTTCATCATCACTTAAATATTTTCCATCATAAATCAATGGAATATCTGCCAAATCCCCCATAAATAGGAGCTTGACTTGGTCTTTAGTTAAAATGGATGAGAACTTAAGGATATTTTCGAAATTCTCTTCAGTGAAATCCAAACCAACAGATTCCAAATATTCCTTGAATTTACCAATTTCCTCATCATATACAGGAACTAATATAACTGCAATATTATATTTCCATTCCTCATCCCAAGGATGCAATTCCTTTAATTTTTCTATTAAAAAATTAGCGGAATCCTCTAAATTGTCCCCAAATTGATTGAAATCCATTCTATCCCTAGATTATCCTATTGACATGATAAGAATTATTATAAATAAGATTATAAGCACACCACAACATACAGAACCAAGATCATTGGAACCAGAAGTGCTGCTGGTATTTGCAGTGGTTGTAGTGGTTGTAGTGGTAGTTGAATTATTAGTGGAAGATCCATTATCTCTTAAATTTGTGCTGAAATCTGGAGAAACCAATTTACTTCCACAATTTCCACAGAATGTAGCAACATCCTTATTTTCATGACCGCAATTTGGACAAAACTTTGACATTTTTTACCCCCTCATAATAAAATTTTTAAAAAAATGAAATCAAAAAATAAAAATAAACTAAAAAATTAAAAAATTAAAAAATTGAAACCAAAAATGCCGTTTAAGCATTTTCAGTCATAATAGGGACCACTTGTTTCTTACGGGAGACAACTCCTTCCAATAAGACAGTGTTATCTTCTAATTTAACTCCATAAGCTTTTTCTACAAGTGCCGCATCCTTACCAAGTGCAATGGCTTGGGAATTGCTGTTTACAATATCAGTGATTAAAAGCATGAACAAGTCTAAATTCTCTTCTTCGATGATTTTTTCCATTCCTGCTTCCAAATCCGCTTTCATTTCCATTACATCAGCAATATCTGCAGTGTTCACTTGATTTACAATGGATTTGACATCCTTAAAATCAATTTGCTTTGCATCTAAGCTTAAGATTTCAGGAATAGAGAAACTGGATAAGTCAGTTCCTGCCTTTAACATTTCCAATCCATAAGATTCATAATCAATTTCAGCGATTTCTGCAAGCTCTTTAACTGCATCTTTATCATCTTCAGTGGTGGTTGGAGATTTTAAAAGCAATGTGTCAGAAATAATTGCAGATAACATCAAGGATGCAATGGTTTTATCTGGAGTGAATCCGTTTTCCTTATATAACTTTAATAAAACGGTTTCAGTACATCCAACAGGTTCTGTTCTGACAAATAAAGGATAAGAAGTTTCAAAAGCTATTTTGTGATGGTCAACGACCTTTATGATTTTAGCATTTTCTATATTGTCAACAGATTCGCTTGGACTGTTATGATCCACTAAAATAACTTCTGCATCATCCTCAATTTTTTCAATTAATTCAGGAGCTTCAATATCAAAGTAATTCAATACATATTCAGTTTCCTTGTTAAGACTACCTAATCTGCATGCAACAACGTCATTACCTAATTTAGTTTCTAAATCAGCCATTACAAGACTTGAGGTAATTGAATCAGTATCTGGACTTTTATGACCAAAAATATAAGTTTTACTCATCTTTTTCACCTAATAATAAATTGGATAAATTTTTATCAAAATAACAATTATAATTTTGACCTTTCACATTATTAAATATTTATGAAAATTTAAAAAAAGTTAATTAAAAAGATTAATGTTTAGAACTTAGATTAAAAAATCTAAGCTCTAAACCTGAATTATAAACTATACCAAAAAAAGAAAACTAGAAACTAATGTAAAGGGGGTGATATGTTAAAAGAATATTCTAAGAGTATAGTTAATAATTCTATGTATATAAGTATATTTATTATTTATATAAATAGTTTGCTATTAATAGTGGAAAAAACTGTCTTATAAACCTTAAAAATATCAAAGAATTTTGAAAAAACTAAATATAATTAAAAAAAGTAAGATATTATTTTATTTTATTTAAAAAAAATTTTGATTATTCTAAATAGAGATAAGACGAATGTAATGTTTTTATAGAGTGTTATTTAGAATAATCAGAAGAATTTTCATCAAAGAGCTATTATGCAATAATAGATCCTTGATGGAATTCGTAGTTTTAAGTATTTTCCGTGAAGAAACTGTAATTTCCAATGAATTTATTTTAAAGATTATTAAAATTGTTTCACCAAAAAATACACGTTCCTTGAATATACTATTATTTGAATAAATATAAGCCAATATGCCAAGAGCATTTGAAAATAAATGAATAAAAAAATAAAAAAATAAGAAAAAATAAAAGAAATAGAAAGGAAAAAATAAAAGAAATAGAAAGAAAAAAGACCATATAATCTGTGATAAGATAAGCTACCTAAATAAGTCATTTGAAATATTTAACTCTTTATAGGTCTCTTCAATCTCTTTTGTAACCTTTTTGATCTCTTCACTAACATATTTATGTCTTGATACCAACTCATCAGAGTCAATGACTTCCTCTTCATTCTCATAAGTGTCAACATAACGAGGAATGTTTAAATTGAAATCATTCCTTTCTATGTCATATAAGCTTGCTCTGTGGGAATATCCTTCTATTTCTTCCCTATATTTATAAGTGCTTACGATTTTAGAAATGTCCTCTTCCTGTAAATAGTTGATTAATTTGGTCCTATCGAATCCTTTGGAAGCATCAATGAATAGAACATCATCATAAATATCCCTATTTTTCTTAAAAATCATCATACATGCAGGATTATTTGTGCTGTAGAACATATTTGCAGGAAGTCCAATGACTGCATCAAGATAATTGAATTTCTTAACAATCATCCTTCTGATTTTTCCTTCAGAAGCAGCTCTGAACAGTACTCCATGAGGAGCAACAACAATCATTATTCCATCATTATTCAATTGATAAAGCATATGCTGAATAAATGCATAATCCGCTTTTGAATGTGGTGGAAGAATATTGTATTGCATAAACCTAACATCATCAAGAAAACTCCTGTCCGCAGTCCATCTGGAATTGAATGGAATCTGAGAGACTACAGCATCAAAAGTATAATCCAAATGCTGAGGCTGTTCCAATGTATCCCCTTGCTTAATGTCAAAGTCCTTATAGTGGATATTATGAAGAATCATGTTTTCTCTTGCAATATTATAGAATGATGCATTAAGTTCCTGACCACAGATAAAATCACAATCCAATTCCTTGTTTATCTCTAAAAGCAAGGAAGCAGAACCGCAACACGGGTCATAAACGGATTCAAGCTTTGATTTCTGGGAAGATATCAACTTAGCTATTAAAGTGGATACCTCATTAGGAGTATAGTAATCAGAGGAATATGATGAATTCAAGGAAAACTCGCTTAATAGATATTCAAAGCTGTTTCCAATTAAATCATCAATATACTTTTCATAGCTTTCATCTTTGTGATGGCTATCCTCACTTAAGCTGTATTCATCTAATGCATGATCCAACATATCTGCTTCTAAAGCATAATTAGACTTTAGATTATGTTCCATTTTTTCATCAACTAATGAATTCAAATCCTTGAAATCAGCAGTAATGCTATTCATTCTTCTTGAACGCAAGCGTCCTTCATTTTTCCTTGAATTTGAATAATCATTTCTATTGAATTTTCTATTTTCAAGAATTGATTTGCTTAAAAGAGTGTTATTTCGGCTTTCCTTATCCAAATCAAAGTTCACTGGCCCTAATGCATCTAAAATATTGAAAACAACCCTATTCTTATCATCTATTGTCTTTCCCAATTGAGATGCATATAGGTCCACACCTTCAAATAGGTTCTGGAAATCCTCTTGGCTTTCCCTTCCCACTGAAGAATCGCTGATTTCAGTGAATGCCTTATCCAATTCTTCAATGATGATATTTCCATAATTCTTTGAAGATACGATGTTCCTATATAAAAGGCTAGGGCTTAAAAAGTAGCCTATATCTTCAATTGACTTTTCTCTTAAGGATTTTTTAAAAGCTTTAAGACCAAATGCCTCTTCAAAGTCAAGCCCTTCAGCTTTCAATTCGTTATTGATGTAAGTCTCCAGTTTTTCAGAGAGATACTTATAGGAAATAAATCCTAGGAAATACTTTTGAAACTCATCATCAGTTAAAAAACCAATCCTGTTTCCTCTTTTCAAATCTTCATAAATGGACCATAATTGACGTCCTAAAAAGTTCTCCATATCATAACCCCTAAATTAAAATAATAAAAATAATTATAATCAAGCATTGGAAATTAGTTTTCCTCTAATCTCTCTAATAAGTCCTTCATGATAAATTTCTCATTCTGTCTTTCCAATTCAATCAATTCTTGGTTTAGATTGATTCTTTTGTCCATCAATTTAAACAATCTTCCATATTCAACTTGAGTTTCATAATCAGGAATAGGCAAGTTAATCTCTTTTAGGTGAGTGGTTTTGATGATTTTTAAGGTAGTTCCTTCCACAATCTTATGCAATTCCCTTGGAAAAATGTCACTTTTAAGAAGGTGATATACGAAGTCAACATCAAATCCTTCCTTAACCCTTACAACAGCATAATACATAGGGATGATAATTCCCTCTTCTTCAAGCTTGCTTACTGTGGATCCTGCAAGCAAAATGACAATGTCATCTTTCCTTGAATAGAACTTAGGATTTATGTCCTCAGAAACCTCTACATCCTCAGTTTCAATCTTTAAACTGTCTTCATACGTTTTCTTAAGTATTTTCTTCTCTACTGTAATACCTTTTTGATAACGTTTGACTCGGATTCCAGTGAAAATGTCTGCAATTTCACCAAACTTATAATTTTTAATCATATACTCACCTATTGATTAAAATAACCTAAAAATAATATTTCATATATTATTTTGTAATTACTTGTTCTTAAAGTTAAGGGCAAAAATTGGAAAAAAGAGATTAAAAAAATGAAAATATGGAAAAGATGGAAAATGATAGAATAATGAAAGAGGAAAAGAATATGGGAAAAAAGATAACACCCCTATTACCTTTTTCCAAAAAGATAAGAATCACCCCCAATTCCTATCCCAACTTAAAGAATATAATTCACCCCCAAATTATATTCTAGTACATTCAAAGGAATCAAATATGAACAAAGCATCACAAGCAAGTGATTGAATAAGAATCACCCCCAATTCCTATTCAAATCATAAGGAATACAATTCACCCCCGGACCATATTCCTTAGCTTATGAATAATGCATAAGATTGATCTCTGCCTACTTTTTAATTAACCATTTTTCTAATTCGCGTAAATTGATTTGGATTAGATCTTATTTTAATCAACCATTAAAATTTAGTGCATACATGAATAAGATAGCAAAGGTGTTAAAGTCAAACAAACAAGAGAGAGGTTGAAACTACACTAATTCACTGATTGAAACATTTTTGTTTCTAAATTTTAATGAAACTTTTAATGATTGAAAAAAATAAGCACAACTTAAAATTTACTTAAGTTTTTTCTAATCACAATAAGTATTATACACGAACTAGTATATAAAGGTTTCGTTCTTAAATTTAATGACACCACTCTAAAATCATATGACATATAATATTTGATGAAAAAATATGAAATATGAAATAGGAAATATGAAAATTAGAAAAACAAGTTAAAAATTAAAAAAAAAAGAGTAAATAGATTAAATAAAACTAAAATAAAAAGAAAAATAAAGAAAGATGATAATAATAATTAAATTAATTATAATCTTGATTAAATGCTTCTGTATCTTCCACACCATTTGTATAATGCTTATTGTTCACTTTATCAATGACTTCATCGTCACCATGAAGACGATCAATATGATAAAGACCTTTAGAATCAGTGTACTCCCTTATGTAATCTGAATCCTGACCAGACCAATAATAACCTGCAGGGACATTATTTGATGAACCGGATTGATTTGAAGCTGAACTTGTACCGTCAATTCCAGTGTTAACTGCACTTTGATTAGATGTAGCATTTGCAGAAGTTTGATTCTCACCAGTCATGGTTTCTGTAGTGTTTGTTTCCTCATTGAAATATTGATACTTAACAGAACCAATCATATGCTCAAGCATTTCAGGGTCTTTACAGATAATCAGGATATTGTCATGGGTAACATGATTTCCAATGAAAGCCATAAAAGTTCCATTTTCCTCATTATGCCAAATGGTTTGATCTCCTAATGTTTCCTGAACGGAATTTGCAATAAAATCATTACGGATATACTCTAATTCAACAGCTGCAACCTGATTTCCTTGTGCACTATTGAAATACATCACAGTCAAATCATGCTGAGTGTCATTAATAAGGTAAATCCCATTTTTAATAACTGCATTTGTAGATTGATCACTTATTGGCATGTCAATGCTGGAGGAGTTTGTAAGGCTAACCCTATTATATTTAATGGTTTCCTCATAGTTCAATAAAAAGAAAGAGCTAGTTAAAACCACCGCAATTACTAAAAATACCAATAATAAACGTCTTAAATCCACATAAACCTCTCCATTAACTAATTCATTTAAAACTAGCAATAAAATTTGTTTTTATAATTATTAATTTAAATTAAATGATTTATAAACTTAACTTAAAAAATTAGGCAAAAAAGAGTAAAAAAAGATAAAAAGAGCCAAAATAGGTAAAATTATTAAAATAAAGAATAAAAAATTGAAAAAGTAAAAAAGATAATGATAAAAATAGAAAAAATAAGAAAAATGAGAAAATACTTAAATTAAGAAGACCTGTCTATAACAAAATCTGCTAAAGCGATAAGCATTGCTTTAGCTTCAGAGTCAGGCAATATTTCGAGTACTTTCTTAGCACCATCAACGTTTTCTAAAGCGAGATTGTGAGCATATTCAATGGAACCATATTTGTTGAATAAATCAATTGCTTCATCTACCATATCTTGTGAACAATTGTCATCTTTTAAGATTTCAAGCAATCTTTCATGGTCTTCGCCTTCAGATTCAGCTAACGCCTTAACAACCATAAGAGTCATCTTACCTTTAGCGATATCACTGCCTACAGGTTTTCCAAGATCCTTTTCATCACTGATTACATCCAAATAATCGTCTTGGATTTGGAAAGCGGTACCAATCATACGACCATATTCGTATAATGCATTTACAGTTTCGTCATTTGCTCCACCCATAATTGCTCCTGCTTTAGTAGCTGCAGCAATTAATGCACCGGTTTTCTTAAAGATCATTTCAGAATATTCCGCTTCCTTCACATCAAAGTTTCCTTCGAAACTCATATCAGAAGCTTGACCTTCACAGATTTTTACACAAGCATCTGCAACAGTAGCTAATGCATTTGCAACATTTGCAGGGTTTGCATTTTCCTCTTTGGAATCGATTACCATTTCAAATGCTTTTGAGAATAAGGTATCTCCTGCTAAAATAGCAACAGGTTCATCCCATACCTTATGTACAGAAGGCATTCCTCTTCTCATGTCATCATCATCCATGATATCGTCATGAATAAGTGAAAAAGTATGAATAAGCTCTAAAGCAGCAGCAGTTTTCAATGCATCTTCCATTTTTCCTCCAACTGCTTCTGCAGAGATTAAAGTGAGAGCTGGCCTAAGCATTTTTCCACCAGCTTTAGTTAAGTAAAGACAAGCATCCTGTAAATCCTGTGGTTCAATAACACTAAGATTCTCTTCAATTGTTTTTACAACATCTTTGGAATATTGTTTTAAGACATCAGTAACATCAGACATAATTCTCCCTCTAGACTAATATATATTAAAACTTAATTAAATACTTAATTAAAAATTATTGATAATAATGATTTTTTAGAAAAATAAGCCCAAAAAAGTTAATTAAATTAACTAGTGGCCATTGAAGACTTGGGCTTGTGCATTTCTTAAAATATGAATATTGTTTCCTATTCTGTATCCTTCTTCCTCTGCAAGCTCTCCATAAGCAACTAACATTTCAAGCTCACCGTGAGCAGGAATGATGTGCTTAGGCTTAAGCATTCTCAAGAAATCTCTGTGGTCTTCACGACCAGCGTGCCCTGAAACATGAGCATTTGCATAGATTCTTGCACCATTTGCTTTTAGTTTGGATTCAAGAATATGTCTGTTTGCAGCATTGGTTGGATTTGGAATGATAGGTGCTGAAAATATGACATTATCTCCTTTCTTTACATTGAATGGAGTTCTTCCACTTGCTATTCTTGGAAGCAATGCATCAGGTTCACCTTGGTGACCAGTGGTTACAAGCAAGAACTTGTCCCTATCCTCTTCAGCCTTCATAAGCGCCTTATTGACCGCTTTAGGAGATCCATAAACATAAGCGTTTGGAGGTAATTTCAAGATTCCCAAGTTTTGTGCTATTCCACAGAACCTTTCCATTGAACGTCCTAAAAAGAAAATTTCCCTATCGCTGTCCTTTGCAATGTCTGCAATGGTTTGAATCCTTTCAATATGAGATGAGAAAGTGGTTACAATCATACCTTCTTTTGCTTTTAAAGGTTCTCTCATCAAGTCTTCAAGAATTATTCTTGCAACCTTTTCTGAGTATGTTCTGGTTTCAGTGTAATTAATTGCATTGGTAGTCTCTACAATAAGAGCCAATACTCCTTTTCTACCTAATTCCCTAAGCCTGTTGTAATCAGGGGGTGGGGAAACCTTTTGATGATTGTCAAACTTGAAGTCCAATGCATAAACGATTATTCCTTCATTGGTGTGCAATACAGGGAACACCGCTTGAGGAATACTGTGAGTGGACTGTACAAACTCTAAGGTAATGTCCTTGGACAACTTGATCTTGCTTCCAGGATTTAATGGTCTGATTGGATTGTTTACCTTGAATTTACGTTCTCCTTTAATCTGCTTTTCAATTAATGCAGTGGTATAAGGGGTTCCGATGATTGGCGCATCGTATCTGTGAGCCAATTTGGCAACAGCACCAATGTGGTCCAAGTGACCGTGTGAGAACACTATACCCTTAACTTTTCCGTCTACATCCTTCATGATTGTATCGTCTGGAATTACTCCTCTTTCGATTAAATCCAAACTATGCATTCTATCAATATCTGTATCTTCGTGAATGCTGATTCTGTCTAAGTGGATACCCATATCAAAGATGATTACATCTTCACCGACTTTTACTGCAGTCATGTTCTTTCCTACTTCTTCATATCCACCAATTGCAATAACTTCTACAGTCATTTATTGCCTCCTTTTTGTTTTTTTCCGTGGTTTTTTCCGTAAAATAATTAGTATGATTAAGTAAATTAAGTTTATAAAAATTCATCGAGTATAAAATAATCATATAAATTAAAAATAAGAGTAAATACTCTTAAATTAAAAAATAAAATTACCTTCTTGCATAATCATTAGTATCAAAGCCTCTTGCTTCTAACCAGTTTTTAGTCTCACCTTTAATGATGAGATTTGAATTCTTAAGCTCCTCGATATTTGAAGCCCCAACTAAAAACATAGCTATTCTTAAGGATTCATTGAACCTTTCAACCATTTGAACTAAAGCCTCTTGTCCTTCATAAGCTCCTTTAAGTGCAGGAAGTGCCATACCAACAGCATCTGCACCAAGTGCAATAGCTTTTGCAGCATCAAGACCTGATCTGATACCACCAGAAGAGACAACTGGAACATCAACAGAATTCACTACTTCTGCAGTGCTTACAGCAGTAGGGATTCCCCACTCCCAGAACAATTCTCCCATATAACGGTCATCTGCACGATAGGTTTCAACAGCAGCCCAGCTGGTTCCGCCAGCACCTTCTATATCAATAAAGCTTACTCCTGCCTTTTCAAGAGTCTTTGCATCTTCAGCACTTATTCCGGTACCTGTTTCCTTTGCCATGACAGGAACTTTAACGGATTTGCAAATTTCAGCTATTGAATCTATGTATCCTCTTGCATCAACATCCCCTTCAGGTTGAATTGCCTCTTGCAATGGGTTTAAATGGATTGCTAAAATATCACTGTCCAATATCTCAACAGCTTTTTCTGCTAAATCAGATTGAGGCGCCCCAATATTTCCTAAAACAAGTGCGGATGGAGCATTTTCCCTTACAACATCATAAGTGTCTTTTAATTCAGGATGGACAATAGCTGCCCTTTGACTACCTAAACCTAAACCTATTTGCTTATCTTCTGCAACAGTAGCCAATTCCTTATTGATGTCCTTAGCAGCAGGATGTCCTCCAGTGATTGCTGTAATGAATAAAGGGGATTCCAATTTCTTGCCGAAAACCTCTGTTGAAATATCAATTTCCTCTTTATGAACTTCAGGCAATGCTCTATGGATCAATTCAATATCCTCAAAGCCTGTAGTCTTATCCTTATAATTAACATCATAATTCTTACAAATCAATAGATGTTCTAATTTTCTATCTGAAATCATTGTTTCCTCTTTAATTATTAATAAAATGTAAGTATAATCTGTTTAAATTAATATTAAGCCGTATTAAATCATTAGAACCTAAAAAAAGCAATCTTATAAACTCTAGATAATCAACTATTTTTTAAATAGTAAACCTTTAAAAGTAGTTTAAATATCTAAAATAAACTAATCAATATAAAATTATTATAAATAGAAAAATTAAATTTAAAAAAGCCCTTATAAATAAAAGTTAAATTAAATAAAATATTCTTACGTGTTTAATTAGGTCCCGAATGAATTTAAAAACATTAAAATCCGACTTAAATTAATTCTAATTTTTTAAATTCAAAATATATGAAAATTGCATATATTTTAACTATTTATAATTTTTTATTTTCATTATATTTAAATATTGGGTAAAAATAGAGTATTTTAAGAAAAAATTGTTTAAAAAAACTTAAATAATACTAAAAAAGAAAAAATAATGGTGAAAAAGAGCAATAAAGAACTAAAATTATTTTCTGCAGATTTTAGTTCCATTCACTTTCATGCCCTGCAATGCCTTTGCAATTGCCCCTTCCTCATTTGCATTGATGATTTCAGAGCTTATTCCATAATCAGCCAAGTCTAAAAGCTCTTTTACCTTACCTACCATACCGCCGGTAACATCAACGTTGGTGGTGGATTCCAAGAACTTAATGTCTTCAATGGAGTTCACTTCATCAATATGAACTGCATCGTCATGTGTTTTAGGGTTTTTGGTATAAACTCCTGCAACATCAGTTCCAAGGACAATCCTATCAGATTTCAAGAATTTAGCAATGTATTGGAGGACTTGATCTCCAGAGATAACCGCGATCTTCACTTCATCATCAATAACGACATCTCCAAAGAGAACAGGCACAAAACCTTCCCTAAGATATGTCTTTATCAAGTTCAAGTCAAAGTCATAGATTCTCTTATTGTGTGAAGTTATAAATGAAGATGGAGGTATTGCAATAACTGGAATACCATGTTCAATCAAGGACTCACAGATGATTGAATTCAATTTCTTGACCTCATTTTGAACTTCAGCAAATCCTATTTTCTTTTCAAGGTAATCCTTCATTTCAAAAGGCTGGCCTATTTGATACTTTTTAGCAGGAGGATGACCGAATGAGCCTGCACCATGAACGATTACAAGACCATCTATCAAGTCATTGCTGATTTCCTCAGCATATAATGACTCTCTGATTTCATCTGCAATACGATTTAAGTTTTCATAATCGACTTTAGGTTCTGCCAAATCCTTTTCAGTTAATATGCTTCCGCCAATCTTTAAAATAATCATAAAATCACACTATAAAATTAGAAAAAGTTAAAAAAATAATTAAATAATAATCAATTGTAAATAAATCATAGTCAATCAAACCATAAACAATCAAATAATGATAAAACTTAAGGCAAAGGAGGGGTTCTCCTATTTACTAAAACACCATCCTTTGAGAACTTGACTTTAATTGTTTTATCCTCAATATTGATTGCTTCTGCAACTTTATCTATTGTCTCTTCACTACATAATGAGATTATGCTTCCACCACCACCAGAACCGGTGATTTTGGATGCTAACGCTCCATTGTCACGAGCGGTATAAATCATTCTAGACAATTCATAAGTGTTTACACCTAAGGAGTCAAGCAATCCCTGATTCAAGTTCATCAATTCAGCAATCCTTTCAACATCATTCTTTATGATTGCAACTCTTGCCTCATTAGCAATTTTACCCATTGTAGAGATTATTGGATTGACCAATTCAGGATAGGTTTCCTTTAATGTCTTTACGTTCTTAACCATTTTAGCAGTGTTCCCATATTTATTTGTGAATCCCACAACAAATGGAGCATCCAAATGACTGTCAAAACGGACAATCCTCTTCTCACGAGACAAGTAGATTAATCCACCATATGTACTAATCAAAGTATCCAATGGGCTGGCAATCCCTTGAACTTCCTCTTCCACTCCATGAGCTTCATGTGCAAGGGTTTCCTTATTGAATTCAACTCCATGAAAATGATGCAATGCAGCGATTGTAGCGACAGTTACAGCAGCAGAAGAACCTAAACCTGAACCTATAGGCAAATTAAGGGACAAGCTCATGTCAATGTTACTGTGATCATGGAACTTTCCCATAGCATTTAAGATATAGCGTATGATTCCTGGTTTTCCTCTAACTAATGTATAAGTTCCTCTACGGGTATCCATCTTTACTTCAAAACCTAAATCATTGGACTTTAATGTGGAGTAATTGTTATTTGATCTGCGAATGCTTACTGTAGCCCTTTTATTGACTGCACCTGCAATAGCCGGTTCATCATACACTACTGAATGCTCACCGAAAAGGATTGTCTTTCCCGGTGCAGAAGCTACTGATATATGTCTCATCTTCAATTCTCCCTAATTTATTTTTAAAGTTAAATTCACTATTCTAAAATCCAATATTTGATTTTGAAATTCTTTTCAATTGTATAAAATTGTATAAAATTTAATATATTTATAAATTTATCTTAAATAGTATAAAAAGTATACTATAGATATGGAGAATAATGTTGAAAAAGAATGTTACAATTGCAAATATTTGGAGTTTGATACAGATTTATGCACCCAATTCTTTTGCAGATATCATGAAAAGCTGATTAAGCAGGATGACAGCTGTGAAAATTGGCTAAGAAAAATGAAGATAAGAAAAACAATGCAATAGAAGAAACTTTATATTTAAAATCAGAGATTTAAGAATATGTATGAATTTACAAAAAATGAGATAAGGGACTTGCTGATTGCATTTGCAGTGCTTTCAATCTGTTTTGCAATATCCAATGTTGGATTGAATCTTTTTGGTATCGCTTAAATCTTGCCAATAGTCATGATTGGTGTTGGTGCAGGATTCCTGTTGCATGAGATTGGGCATAAGTTCGTTTCAATGAAATACGGTTACTGGGCAGAATTCAAGTTATGGTCTTTAGGATTGGTAATCGCATTCGTTGCAGCATTTCTTGGGTTTGTATTTGCAGCACCCAGTGCAGTAAACACTTATGCAGATCAAATGAGCGATGAGATTAACGGCAGAATTGCTGTTGCAGGACCAATGACCAATATGGGACTTGCATTGATATTCATAGCCATTGCAGCATTCATATATCCGTTTTCATTACATTCCCAAATAATTCATTTAATATATCTAACTTGTGCTGTAGGTTATTCAGTAAACAGCTATTTAGCAGCATTTAACCTATTGCCTTTTGCAACTTTGGATGGAACTAAAGTTATGAAGTGGAATGTCTTGATTTGGTTTGTTATTTTTGCAATAGCTGCAGTAATGACACTGCTATCCATGACCATAGGTGCTGAAAACATGGTTGGATTAATCATTGGAATGTAAAAAAGATTCATTTACGCTTTTTCCTAGGGGCTGGAAGCTCTTCATACATCGCTTCCAATAGCTCTTTTAAGAATTCTCTGTCATCCACATCATCCACAAGCAACATTTCCTTTGCACCTTCATAAGGAAATTCCATATTTGCTTCAGGCATCATAGCCATAGCTGATTTTACAGGTTTTATAAGAAAACGACCATCGTAGATTCCACCAATAATCTTACCCCGATAGTAAATAATGTATTCACCCATCATTGCCCGATAGGATATTTCATCCAAATCAGAAAGTTGCTCCAATATGGATTCTAAATATTCATTACTTGATGACATAAGCAACCTCATAAAAATAAATAACTAAATAAATAAAAAAAAATAAAAAAATGCTTTTTTAAGCCCTTTCCATAACTTCTATTTTATATCCGTCGGGATCTGTCAAGAAATAGTATTTTTCACTTCCGTCATCATATAAGCTTTTTAAAGGACCCACTTCATATCCTGCATTGATATGTTCTTGCCTAACTGCTTCAATGTCCTCAACAAGAACTGCAAGATGTCCATATCCAGAACCTATTTCATAAGGAACTTCAGGGTCATAATTATAAGTGAGTTCCAATTCAAAATGTGATTGGCCATCTGTCAAATAGACCAATGTAAATTTACCTTCAGGCTTATCCACTCTCCTGTTCTCTTTCATTCCCAATGCTTCATCATAAAACTTCAATGAACGTTCAAGGTCAAAGACCCTAATCATTTCATGTATCATCATACAATTTACCATGATATCACCTTATTATAATTAATTTGAGTATATAATGACCAGCAATGTTTAATCAATACCATACACCAGAACCATATCCAACTACAGATGCATAATCCAAAGTTATGTCACCACTTGTTGAATGCTGTAAAAGTTCAAAGTTCTTTTGGCCTAATTTTTTAGAAAATTCCATACTTACCATAGTTGGACCGTATCCGCATATACTAATTTGTTCATTTTTTACAACATGATAAAGCCCTTCAGTATTTGCATTGAACACTTCATTAAACACAAGGTTGTCATGTTCGATGGTCTTTTCCTGAGACTTAAAATGAGATAAATCAGAACTATCAATCAAAGTGATTTTTCTTCCTAAGTTTTGGCTAGATTCATAGATGGAATTTGCCAAATCTTTAGATGTTTCAACAGATTGATCCATCATGCAGATTGGAACTATCTTGAAGTTGCTGTCAAAGTACTTTAAGAATGGAAGCTGAACTTCACAGCTGTGTTCCTTTAAGTGTGCATTAAAATCAGCCTTAGCGAAATTAGAGTTTTTTATAATTTCATCTGCAAGTTCATTGTCCACATCACAGACTCCATTCGGAACTACCCATGATCCCTCATTGTACACTGAAACATCTGCCCCATAGCCAGTATGATTAGGACAAAGTATTACAAAGGTTTCTGGATAACCGTCCTGAACTAATTTAGAATAAGCATGAGCGGCAGTAGGGCCAGAGTAGACATATCCTGCATGTGGAACCATAATTGCATTAACCTGTTTTTCATTTTTTATCCTTGATAGCTTAGGCACTTCACCAGGCCCTAACCTATGTTTAAAACAGTCCTCAATTGATTCTCTTAAGTATTTTACATTACTTTCATAAAATGCACCAGCAACTGCAGGTTCTCTAATCATATTTTCACCCATTTTTAAATTATTTTCAATATAAAGTTTAAGAATTAATTAATAATTTAATTTACTTAATATAAAAAATTTATTTATTTTTTTAAAAATAGTTAGAGTATAAATTAAATTATAAAAATAGGATAATAAGATAAAAATAGATAAAAATAGAATTTAAAAGTTTTAAAAAAGTTAAAAGTAAAAATAATTAAAGAAAATTCCTCCCAACAAGTGGAAAGAATTTTGGTCAAGGTTTTCGGGCCGAAGGCCCAGAAAAGCTTGTTTAGAACTTTAATTCAAAGTCAGAAGATTCAATGTCTAAATCTTCGTCTTCGCCAAGAATGCCTCTTTCTCTTAAGATTTGTCTTGCAAGTAACCAGTAGATTAAAGCAATAGCTTTTCTACCTTTGTTGTTAGATGGAACACAAATATCTACGTTAGCAAGTAAGTTTTCAGAATCGCATAAACCTACTACAGGAATACCGTTTTGTTTGGATTCTAAAATTGCTTGAGAGTCGGATCTTGGGTCAGTTACAACAATAACTTTAGGTTCAATGAATTTAGCGTATTGTGGGTTGGTTAAGGTACCTGGGATGAATCTACCAGGAATGGTTTTACATCCAGTGATTGCACCGAATTTTTTAACAGGAGCTTGACCGTATTGACGGGTAGCTACTACTAAAATGTCATCTGGGTCGTATTTTGCTAAGAATTTAGCAACAGCTCTGATTCTTTCATCAGTTTTACGAACGTCTAAGACATATAAACCATCGGATCTTACACGAAAAATGTATTTTTCCATGTCACTAGTTTTTTGTTGGGTACCAATGTGTAACCCAGCAGCCAAATACTTTTCTAAAGGGATTAATAAATCTGACACTTTATCACCATATAATATAAAATATAATTTTTATTGAAATTTTTTATTGAATTTAATTTAATTATTAAAAAATAATTAAAAAATAAGAAAAGAATTCAATAAACCCTCAAGGATCTAAATGAACTCTTGTCTAAAATCAACAAATCTATTCATCTTTGATAGTAATGCAGTCGTTAGGACACATGTCGACACATACTTCACATAAAGTACATTCGTCTTCATGATCAGTTACGATTTTGTCTCCGTCTAAGGAAAAGATTTCCATAGGACACATATCTACACATTCACCACAATCTGCATTTTCACATTTGCTTGCATCAATAATAACAGTTGACATTTTTACACCATTTTCTTCTAATTTTTTATTAGTTAAAATTTAACTACTTATTAAAGTAAATCTCGCTCAAAAATTTACTATAATCATGATTTAAACTGAATTTGATTAACTGAATTGAAAAGAAATCTAATATAAACCAGCCATTCTAGGATTGGACATTTCCTCTTCAATTCTGATAAGTTCATTTAATTTAGCTATTCTTTCACCACCAATTGCACCGGTTTTAATCATTGGAGCACCGAATGCAATTGCCAAGTGAGCAATGGTTTCATCACAGGTTTCACCGGATCTGTGGGAAACAACAGGCATGACGCCATTCTCTTTAGCTAATCTTACAGTTGCATAAGTATCTGTTAAAGTACCTATTTGATTTGGCTTGATTACGATTGCATTTGCAGCATTCATTTCAATTCCTTTAGCCAACAATTCGCTATTTGTTACGAATAAGTCATCTCCGCAAACGCGGCATTTGTTGCCTACTTTTGCAGTGAGCTCTGTAAATCCTTCAAAATCTTTCTCATCAAAAGGATCTTCAACATAGAACATATGATAAGTTTCAATCAAGTCTTTTACATAATCAACCTGGTCACCGCTGTCTCTTTCAAGACCGTCTTGACCATAGACATATTTTCCTTCTTCCTCGCTCCAGAATTCAGATGAAGCCATATCCAAACCAGGTTTTATGATAAAACCGAGTTCATCCCCTACCTCTTCACAAGCTTGAGCTTGAATTTCCAAAGCTTGATCATTGGTAATGTTTGGAATCCATCCTCCTTCATCACCTTTTCCACCAGTGAAGCTAGGATCTTTTTTGGATATTAATTCCTTTAATCTTTTATGAACTTCAACATTAGCGAAAACCGCTTCTGTAATGTCATTTGCTCCAACAGGAACAACAAGGAACTCTTGAATGTCAGGTGCATTAGGACCTGCATGAGCCCCTCCATTCATCATATTTCCTAATGGATAAGGAATTTCCTTAATGAAATTGCCTCCTAAGAAATTGTAAAGAGGCAAATTGTAACTCATTGCAGCTGCTTTAGCTGCAGCCATTGAAACAGCTACAGTGGTATTTCCACCAATTGCAGACAAGTTATCGGTTCCATCAATTTCCTTAAGGATTTCATCAATGTCCTCGATGTCTTCAGCAGCCATACCAATAAGTTCGGAGGAGATTAAATCTTCAACATCAGTGATTACTTGACTCACTCCGCCTTCTGGGAAAGAAACGACTTCTCTAGAACCAGTGCTTGCACCACTTGGTGCAGCAGCTCTTCCAAATCCGTTCCAGGTAATTATGTCCACTTCAACAGTAGGATTTCCCCTGCTGTCTAAAATCTTTCTAACACGAACATCTTCAATTACACTATCCAAAATAACACCTCATAGGTTATAAAGAATATTTAAATTAATATTATAAATGAAATTTAACTATTCCTTAAAATTTCAGATAATAAATATGCAATTTTAAGTATGCAATTTGCTAGTTTTCCTATGACAACTGACTAAATAAGCCTAATATTGACTATAATGTTCTAATTAACTAATAATCATTAAATAATCAATAATTCATTATCAATACAATTAATCAATAATCAATTTACCAATGAGATTCAAAAGAATCATTATCCAATTCGTCTTACCATAAAATCTATAATGGATTTGATAATCATAAAAAAACTAGAAGGTTGATTTATAGATTGCATATGATATTCTTAATTTAAAGAAATAAATAAATTTAAATAAATTATATGATTTAAAATCTAAATTAAATAATTTTAATAATTTATTTATAATATTATTAAGTAATTTATCACTTAAATACTTAATCATTAAATATATAAAATTCTTTTTAAATAAAAAGAACAGTTATACTGATTTTTAAATTCTTTTTTAAAATAAAAAAGAATAGATAAAAGAATAAATGATTTATTCTTTGTGTCTAACGTTTAAAGGCAAAATGCCTAATTCAAGTTCCTTAGTAGCTATATCAATAGGATCAAGAGATTTGGAATTTTTAAGGAATTTTTCAATTTCCTTGTGTTTCATAGGCTTAGCGCCCATGGAAAGCTGAATAGCTCTTGCACCTAAAACTCTAGCCTTTTCGAATCTTGTTAATTTTTTTGTATTGTCTTTATTTGCAGCCATTATTTAACTCCTAATTATTAAACAATAATCAATTGTATAAACTATTAATAGCTAATTAATTCCCAAATTGATAAAATAATCATTTAAGCCTAAAATAAAAAATAAAAAAGGATAAAGATTATTCCCAAGTTTCAACATGGGAAATTAACATTCTTCTACAACAATATCTTGTAATACCCATATCATCCAAAATATCTTTTGACTCTTCACCATCAGCTAATCTGCGGTTGTATTCATCAAAATATGCAGAAACGGGTTTTCCACAACTTATACATCGTATAGGTATCATATAACCATCATTTCCTTTTTATATAAAACATATTTCATAATTAAAGAATATGAAATAATCAAATTAAATTTTACAGCTTTTCCCAATCTCAAGTGAAAAATTAAAAAGATTAGAAAATACTTACAGAGAATTTGATAAATTTTACAAACTTCAAAAAAGACAGAATGTCTCCTTTAAAGGAATTGTAAAATTTATATTAAATACATAATGTATAAAAATTATCTGTAACTTTTTTGTTTACGAGCTCTAGCTCCAGGACCACCGTATTTCTTAGGTTCAGAACGTCTTGGGTCACCTACTAACATGGTTCTGTCATATTGAGTGTAGATCTCTTTTAAGTCCATGTCTTGAGTCCATTGTACTAAACCTTTTGCAATTACCATACGTGCAGCTTCAGCTTGGCCCATAACTCCTCCACCATTAACTCTGATGGAAATGTCTACTTGATTAGCAACATCTCCAGCTAATTCTAATGGTTCGGTTAATTTTAAACGTGCAAGTTCTGGAGAATAAAGTTCTAAAGGAACTTTATTGATTCTTACTTTACCAGTACCTTCTCTTACAGTACCTCTTGCAATAGCTGTTTTACGCTTACCGCTTGTATGAACAACTTTCATAACAATTACTCCATCATTTAATATAATTCGTATAATAATCCTTAATTAGAACAAATCAAACTTCCGCTAAATCTATTCGAATTTAGCACCTAAAAGTTTAGAGATTTCTCCTAATTCCATTCCTTTTTTAATGTCGTTATATTCAGCTTCAGGTATGGTTATAAGTTCAGCATCAGCATACTCTTCAGGCACACCTACAAATGCTTTGAATCCTTTGAAAGCAGTTTTACCTTTTGCTTTTTTCATAGGTAACATACCTCTTACGGTTCTTCTGAATATATCTTCTGGTCTTCTTGGGTATTTAGGACCTAAGTCACGAGGGTTAGAGATAGATGCTCTGTCTACTCTTTGTTTGTACTTAGCGTAAGCCCAATCTTTATTACCAGTTAACATTATTTTTTCAGCGTTGAGAACTACAATCTCTTCGCCTTCGAGAAGTTGCTTGCTGACTACACTAGCAAGTCTTCCTAAAATATGTCCTTCACCGTTAATAATCATCATTTTTACACCAATCCTTTAGCTTATAACATAATTTTTACATTGCTACCTTTAGGATTTGCTTCTGCAAGTTCTGCAATAGAAAGAGCTTCACTGCCAAATTTTTCTATTTTTGCTTCAGCGTTTTTAGTAAATCCTAATGCTGCTATAGTAACTTTGTGATCTAATTTACCGTCAGATAATACTTTACCTGGAATAACCACAGTTTCTCCTTCAACAGTGTGTTTGTTAATATGAGAAAGGCTTACTTCAGCTTGGTTTCTGCAAGGTTTTTCGAGCTTGATAGCTACTTCTTTCCAGATACCTACTTCTTCCTCATAAGACTGTTTTCTAAGATTGTAAATAAGGTCAATAAGGTTAGGATTAGTTTTCTTAATTTCTCTAGCCATTATTAGCTTCCTCCTTCACTAAATGTGATAAACTCATCTGTTTTAGCATCTAAAACATCACAAGCTTTTAATAAAACCTCTTTAGGAGGCATTGATCCATCAGTTTCAATTTTAAAAATAAAATCATTTTCACGATACCCAACAGTGATACATTTAGATTCTGCTGCTTTTGCTGCCCTTACACAAGCTTTACAAAGGGAGCAGTTTTCAATATCGACAACTTCAATCTTTCCTTCATCGCTGTCAAAATCGAGCACTCCTCTAGGGCATGCTTCAACAACTGCAGTAGCAACAGTGCTGTCAACTTTTTCTTCAGTTTCAATTTCTGGATATTGTTTATAAGCACAAACAGTGGTTGGCACCCATTTTGCATGGTCTTTACCAATTCCTAATTTTGCTACAGCTTCTAAATCAACTTCCTGATTCTCTTTTAATTTCAAGAGAGGGATGGTATCGTATACTGGTTTAATTTTTGAGTCACCACAAGATTTTAAATCTTTAGAGTATACAGTTTTAGGTCCTGTTTCCCTTAATGAGAAAGAAACACTACATCTTGGACAGTATTCTCCTTTTTCACTATCACAATCACAATCTTCTGGAAGTACTAATCCTTCAATAGATTCTGCATCAGAAACTAAAGGAGTTAAACCTAATCTGTGAGCTAATACTTCATCAAACATTGCAGAATCATTTTTAACTATGAATACATCTTCAATAGCTAATTTTGGTACTTTCATCATAGCAATTCTTCTAATAGCATTAACAAAAGGAACTTCTGCATCTCTGACTATAAAAGTCATTGAATTTTCATCTTGCTCTTTGACATCAATTTTCATATTAAACCCTTCTTATACTCTTCTTCCTCTTTTACCGCCTGGTCTTCCAGTACCATCATGAGGTATAGGAGTGATATCTTCAATTTTACCAATTTTGATTCCAGCTCTTGCTAATGCACGAATAGTTGCTTGTGCACCAGGACCTGGACTCCTAGGACCATTTCCACCAGGAGCTCTTACTCTAATATGTAATCCGACAAAACCTTTTTCTTTTGCATCTTCAGCTGCTCTGTTTGCTGCTTCCATAGCTGCAAAAGGAGAGGATTGTTGTCTGTCTGCACGAACTACTTTACCACCAGACCATTGACAGATAGTTTCTGCTCCTGTAATATCAGTTACAGTTAAGATAGTATTATTAAAGGATGAATAAATATTAGCTATTCCCCATTTTTCGTCTTTTGCCATAATTACACACCTTATTGATTTTCTCCAGCTTGAGTTGCTGCTTTATTGTATTCTTCAATCTGTTTAGCTACTGGGGAAGAGTGGTAGAAACCAACTGCTTCTTCTTCTCCTCTTTTAACTACATAACTTGGAGAATTTAATTTCTTACCGTTTAAAGCAATGTGTCCATGTACTACAAACATTCTTGCTTCTTTAGCAGTACGAGCTAAACCTTTTTGGAAAACTATAGTTTGTAATCTTCTTCTTAAAATATCTTCAACAGTTAAATCAAGAATGTTCTCTAAGTGAGCGCTTTCATCAAGGATTCCTGTTCTTTTCAAGTGTCCTAATAATTCTTCAGTTTCAACTTTCACTTGATCTTGAGAGAAACCGAGTAAGTATCTTGCTTCCCTACTGTATTTTCTAACTAAAGTATCAGCTTTCCAAATTTCCTTTTTGTTTTTTAAGCCGTATTTAGACATTAATTTATTTTCAGTTTTAATTCTTTCTGCATTCCAAGGATGAGGTGGTGTATCATACTTTTTCCTTGCTTTTCTTGGATGTCCCATAATCACATCTCCTTATCTTAATATAATCAATTATTATAAATCTATAAAATCTATATAAAATTTATTCGATTTACCATTACAAGTCCATTAAAAGATATGAATCTATCTTCTTCTACGACTTACACCGACAGTAGAACTGTGTCTGAAAGTAGATTTAGTTCTTTGTCCTCTAACTGGTAAACCAACTTCGTGTCTTCTACCTTTGTAGCTTCTGGTCTTTTTCATTCTATTTAAATCATCTCTTAAAGTCATGTCAAGATCAGATTCAATTAAATGAAGATCGTCACCAGTAGCGTAATCGTTACGTCTGTTTAACATCCAATCAGGAATATTGAATTCTTGAGGATTTTCTAAGAGTGCTTCAATTTTAGAAACATCTTCTTCAGAGATGTAACCGATTTGGTCATCAGTATTTAAACCTAAGGTAAGACAGATAGATCTAGATAAGGATAATCCAATACCTTTAATATCAGTTAAAGCATGTTGGATAGTTTTGTTACCATCTACGTCCTTTCTGGATATACGCACTAAGTGCTTAAAGTCGTCTTCCATTAAAGTAACCTCCATATAATTTTCTTTGGAGCGAACCCACGAGACGTTATTTAAAAAATTTAGCGGATTCGAATGCTTTATTTTAAAGCACAGTTTTTTCAACAATGTAAAACTTAGTCTAGCAATAGTCTAATTGACTTAAATTAATTCAAGCCATTTTACCAATGCTAACCAAGAGTTCATATCAGTTTCAAGCACATTTAATAATTCTAATTAAATAATAACTACGCTCAGCTTACTAAAAGATAGAGTAACTTAATACTCAATAAATTACTAATAAACTTTTAAAGCCATAGCTAGATTATAATTTAACTAATTAAAAAAAAAGCAAACTAAATAAATCCAATTCGTAAAGCTTATTTGAATCGGATTTACCTTAATGATAATTTGATAAAAGTGATATTATCATTAATAATAATCCTATTAAATAGAATTATATTAAATTGCTATACACTAATAAACGCCGAGACTGGGATTTGAACCCAGGCGAGGTGAACCCTCACGGGATTTCCAGTCCCGCGCCTTACCAGGCTAGACTATCTCGGCAATCTAGTAACATATCAGACATAATACAGTCTAATATATAATTCACTGATATAAAAATATAAGTAATTAATAGTATATAAATGTTTTGAATTTTTGACCATAATTTTTCAAAAAACAGCAAAAAAGTCAAAATCATAATCACAAATTAATATTGAACTTAATAATATTTAAAGATTTTTTGGAAATTCATAGTAAAGTTTATATATTAGAACTTAAATTTGAGATTTTCAAAAATTTGAAAAATAAAAAATTTCAAAAAAAGACAATCTTTATCAAATTTATGGTTTAATGAAAAACAAATATTTAACAAAATCATTATTCATTCATTTTTCTTTCAACTTTTGCATCCAAATCATCAATCACATCTTTAATTGCAGGATCTTTAGTTAAATCGTATGCAATATTGAAATAGAACAATGCAGGAACCACTTTTTTATCCTCATCCAATTGGAATCCAAGATTCTTGCATATTGTAATGACTTCAATGCTAGGACCATATGGCAACCCTTTTGATTTGAGATACTCCTTAATCTCTTCAATGCTTTGATCATATTGATTTAAAGAATCTTCATCAAATTCAATAGAGGTTCTATTTTCATTGGAATCATTAGAACCATCATAATATTCAGCTAATCTTTCCAAATAAATGGCTAATTTGAGATTTTCATCATCATTAGATACCTGATACTCATTTAGATAATAAATGGACAAGTTTTCAAATGATTTGGAAAGATCAACGAGAGAGTAATCATATCTGAAGGATTGGATAGTGAGATTATAAAACTCATTCCAATTCTTTTCAATTCTATAAAGTTCACACAATCCAAAAATAGCTTTTACATTGACAGGATTGTAATTATAAGATAATTTAAAAGATTTTAGGGCATTTTCATACTCATTAAAATGCAATAATACATTTCCATAATTGGAGTACAATGTGGAATAGTCAAGCATTAAAGGATATTTTCTTTTTATCTCTTTTTTGATAGTGATTTGGAATAAAAGCTCTTCAAGAAGATTTTTGAATATGTATTCACCTTCAACATATTCCTTATTCAGATTGATGTTTTCCTTTGCAAACTGATAGGCTTCATCATATTTCTCTTCTTTAACCAAATAATCCATTTCCTTGATTATTTCAGGTATTGACTTTATTTCCATAATATCACATGTTTGATTTTACTGAAAACTGGAATCAGTTATTCAATAATTCCTTTTTCTTCTTTTCAAATTCCTCTGCAGTGATTATTCCATCTTTCAATAAATCATGATATTTCCTTATCTCTGCAGGAACATCAGCAATCACATGCCTTATTTTTTCCTCTTCAGGTACAAATGATCCTGTATTCAATTTGTTCTTTAATCTGGTTTCAAAATTATTCAGCATATCATGGTCCAATGTCTTAAGCTGAATGGTCTTATCCTCTAAATTCAATTGAACCTTATTGTCAGCTACCCTATCAATATCATCTGCATTCAAATCATCATAAGATATTTCAAATGCATCCTTCACCTTTCCGTTCAATCTGCTTCTCAATTCTATGTAAATGGAATCCTCATCCAACTTGATTGCTCCATTGGATTTATTATCATTTCCATCAACGTTTTCAGTTAATAAACCGAGGAAATCAAACTCCACATCTCTTGATTTAATCTCACCTTTAGGCATGTTTCCATCCGGATTGAATAAAAAACCTAATCTTCCCATAGTATCAAAAACCTAAAATATTTTAAAAAAACATTATCAAATTATCTTACATACCTTATCTTACAAAGATTATCTTATTAATACAATATAACATTTTAAAAACATATAAATTTATCTTAAAGAAAGTTAAGAATTACAATAAAGTTTAAGAGTTACATTAAAGTTTAAGAGTTACAATAAATTAATTAATGATAAATTGATAAATTATATTAGAAGAAGTATTAATATAATTATAGAATAAATTTACTTAAAAAATTAAAAAATTTATTAATAAAAATATTAGATTAAAAATAATGATTGTGATTTAAATGGTAAAAGGAAATAAGGATAGATTTGTACTTGAATTAGGAAATGATGAAAAGGGAGAGCCAAAGACACTTAGCGCTGAAGAAACCTTAAGACAAATGAAAAAAGGATATAACAACGGATACTTCTATTTGGAATACCCCTTCTTATGGCAAGAGATGAAAAGTGAGGAAGAGGATGAATTCACTCATCTTGTATTATTGGATAAAACCAACAATGCAATTGTAAAAATATCCACACAGCCTTGTTTGGCAAACACTGTTGAAGAGTTAAAGGAACTTGTAGAAACAGACTTGAAATCAAAGGAATGTGAAATCCAGCAATCTGGAATGGAAAACTTTGACAATTATGGAATTTGGGATGTCATATATCTCACTAAAGAAGGATTGGAAATAGAGCAATACGCTATCCTAAAGGACAACAACTTATATTCCCTTGAATTGTACACCAAAAACAATAGGGATCAAGTAGCTGTAAAGTCTTTTGTTGATGTTATTCAAACATTTAAAATCTTAAAACCAGTTTATAAAGTAGATGGGGATTCCTACGAAAGAATTTAATCCCTTAGCTTATTTTTTTAATTGAAATAAAAAACGGCCTATTTAATAATTAATTACAAAATACAGATAAAATAGCTAGATAAAAATAGTAAAAAATAGCTAAAACTAATTTTCTAAAAAAAATGTGAAAAATAACCCTACCTGAAAAAATAAACTCTAAAAATCCAGATAGGGCCACAATCACATTTAGTCCTATGTTTTTGATTTTATTTTACAAATCTTTTTTTGTGAAAAAAGAACTATTGCAAATAAAAAAGGCATATGTCCCTCCCACCTGCCCGAAAACAATTAATATTTTCCAATATGATTTTATTTGCATTTCCAATTTATTTAATTGAAAACACACAAGGTCTCATCCTTATTCATGTCATGATAGAATTCCGCCTTGTCATCACCAAAGTCTATGACATGTATCATATCATAAATCTCCTCGCTTAGATTAGGATTTATATCTTTCAAGATGTTTTTATGGTCATAAACCATATCATTATTGAATTCCAGCTTTTTCTCATTTTCAAACAATGCCCCATAGTATATTTCCGCTTCCACCAAGTCCTGGAACATATGGCTTCCAAAGGATAATTCAGGCATATATCCCACTTCACTGTATGATTCCTCAAGAATTGCAGAGAAATGGCTAATGTCAGCAAATACCACTGGAATTCCTAACTCTGGAGAGGAAGTACCGATTCTACCAGGAACTATTAGAATTGCAGTCTTACCGTTTTCCTTGCAATAGGCATTCACATCATTGATTACATGAGATATTGAACTTTTCTGAGCATATGGATATTCATAATACCTATGTGGATCAACATAGCAGATTGTGTCTATCTCATTCTTGCGTGACATACCCATTGAAGATTCCTTAATATGGAAGAATACATTCTTATCCTCAGGCATTTCAATTGCTTCATTGTTTATTGAAACCTGCAGAGGCCTGCATTGCAATAGGTTTACATTGAATGAATTATCCTCACCAACATTAACTGTATATTCTATGTCCACAGGATAATCATAAGCGATTTCCAATGTATTCATGATTTCCTTCATATCATCAATGAAGTCCTGATTATTTACAAGCCCTTCACAATTGACAAAGACTATTTCACGGCGCTCACCCCTATCACGGAACATTCTCTCAGCTTCACGGTCATGTTCAACAAGTACCCTTTTCGCATATCTTGGGATAACATCCAAACCGTCACCAACAGGAATGTCATGCAAGCTGATATCTTTTAAATCAATTACATCCAGATAATGTTGAGAATATCTGTGCTTTTCCCTAATGTCATTCACCATAGTCACTTCAGGCTTGTCAAGATTGATTATTCTAGGATAATCCTTTTTAGTCCTGTCAACAGCTTTTGTACCAAGACCCATTACCAACCTTAGCATTCCTTTGCTGTTATCCATATCAGGCAGCGGTGAATATGGGCTGTATGAAAATCCTACACCTGCAGCAGTTGGGAAGAAATAGTCTCCATGATAGGAACCTGAAACTCTCTGAACCAAAAGAGCCATTTGCTCATCGGCATCATCCAAATCGTTTATTTTTCTATATTCCAAAGCGGAAATGTTCATGGTACTTGAATATACCACCTTTACCGCTTCTTCAAATGCTGCCAAACGTTCTTCAAGACTGCCCCTATTTACACAGAATACAGATTCATATTTTCCTGCAAAAGCATTTCCATATCCATCTTCAAGGAAACTGCTTGACCTTACAATAATCGGGTTCTGTCCAAAATAATCCAATATCTGTATGAATCCCTTCTTGATTTCATCTGAGAAAGTACCCTTTTTAAGAGCTTCCTCCAACTCTTTCCCATACTTATAATAACCTTCAGGGTTTCTTTGCTTTACTCTAAGGTCCCATAGGTCATTTGAAACTATGTATGTGTAAAATAAATCTGAGCCAATATAAAATGAATCATCCGGTTCAAGATTACTGTATATGTCTGGACGCTCCTTTTCGATTATCTTTCTTGCAAGAAGCATACCGCAGGACTTACCACCTACCAATCCGCTTCCTACACGACGATCGTAGATTGTGATATAATCCTCAAAAGTAAAGTATTCCTTTATTTTGGAAAGCATCTTCTCATCTTTTGTCATCATCAGCTCACAAATCTTATCGCACTCATCATCGATATTCTTGCCTTCTTCATACTTCATTCTAACCTGAAGCATATATCTTTCCCAACTGTCCAAGATTTGCCCGCTTTGATGCTTATCAGAATCATTGATGGTCTTATAATATTTGCTAACTTCCTGACCATCCTGCAAAACCTTGACAAAACCTGTTCTTGGGTTAAACTTATGTCCCAAAAACATTGTTTGAGAATATCTGTTCCAAACTTTTAGTGGAGAAACATAAACCTCTTCAGGAGAATTTGAATGCACATTCAGGAACAGCTGTGTGGTTTCACGGATTTTAGCTATTGCATCAAATGAATGCCTTCCTCGAATGATTGGGAAGTATGCTACAGTATCCAATTGGAATAGGAATGGACAGGTAACCTTAAAGAAATTTCCCATCATCAAATCAGTAGACCAAACAGCTTGAAGGTCACTTAAGCAGTCAAATACATAGAATGCATCAAATCCTTCCTTTTCAATAATTCTATGAACCTCTAAGGTAAAAGTCTCAAATTGGTTATATGGATTGACCTTATATATCTTGATTCCATCACGTTCAATCATGCAAAACTCGGTTTCAGGATTATTCTCTTCCATTTCAAGCAACCGAAAGTCCTCTTCTGTCATTTCAATCAATGGATGGTGATTGGCAAACCTAATGTATATCAAGTTCCTCTTATCCTCTTTCGCCTGTTTGACATAAGGATCAACAAAATAAGAGAATTCATTTAGATTTGTAACATTCCAAACTACATTATCTCCCAAACGAATATTGTCTAAGGCTTCATCAAGCCCTGGAATCCCTGATTTTATTCTTTCGAATGCAGCCATAATAATTTCTCCTAATCTTGTTTAATTTCTCACCATTGGCACTCCTGTTAATTGTGAAGCCTCCATAGTCAATGCAACCAAGTCCTGACGTTCAAGGTTTTCAATATCTGTATTTCCTGCCTGTTGAGTCAAGGAAGTTACTTCCTGAGTCATTGCTTCAATATAATTTGCCACTTGCTGACCTTTTCTAATAGGATCTAATCTTCTTCTAAGCACCCTATCCTGTGTTGCAATTCCTTTAGGGCAAATGCCCTCAGAACAGGATTGGCAAACCTTACAACCTATGGAGATCAATGCAGAGGTAGCTATATAAACCGCATCTGCCCCTAAAGCAATGGCTTTTGCAACATCAGCACCTGATCTTATTCCACCAGCAGCGACAAGGCTTACTTCACTTCTTAAATTAATGTCCTTAAGAGCATCATCCGCCTTTACAATAGCTTCTATTGTAGGAATACCTGCATGTTCTGTAACCACTTCAGGGCCCGCACCTGTTCCCCCTTGCATACCATCAACTACAATTATATCTGCACCTGCCTTTGCTGCAATCTTTACATCCTGTTCCACTCTACCGGATGCAAATTTCACAATGATAGGCACTTTCCAGTCAGTGATTTCCCTTAATTGGTTGATTTTCATACCTAAATCCTCAGGCCCTACAATGTCCATATGTCTTGCAGGACTTAATGCAGAGGTTCCCTCTGGAATATTTCTGACTCTAGCAACTTCTGCAGTTACCTTATGGGAAAGCAAATGTCCTCCCATACCTGATTTTGCACCTTGACCTATCTTGATTTCAACAGCTTCTGCATTGTTTAAATAGCTTGCTGAAACTCCAAAACGGCCTGATGCATACTGGGCAATCAATTTGTCTGCATAATGCCTTTCTTCAGGAAGCATTCCACCTTCACCGGTATTGGTGATTGTGCCTACCTTGCTGCTTCCAATAGCCAATGCTATTTTTGCTTCCTTGCTTAATGCACCGAAAGACATTGCCCCAATCATAATAGGAGTGTCTATTTCAATTGGATTTTCTGCAAACCTGTCTCCAAGAACCACTGAAGTCTTGCATGTTTCCCTATATGAGTCTATTGGTGGCCTTGAAACCTGTGCAGGCAATATGCTTAAGTCATCAAATGTTGGGATTCTTCTGGTTAATCCACAGCCTCTTACCTTATATGCTCCTGTTTGACTTTTACGTTTGATTTCAACCATTGTTGAATTTGACCATACACCTCTTCCCTCATCTACAAGAGGTCTGACATATATTGCATGTGTTGGGCACATCTCTTCACAAATCTTGCACCCTACACAGTTTTCCTGATGTATTGGCAATGGTTCATCATTGATTACCTCATATACTCCATGAGGACAATTTGAATAGCAGCTATAACAGTTTTTACATGATGATTTGTGGGGATTGTCACATAAATACCAACAGCATCCAGGCCTATCATTGCTCTGTTTGCAAATTTCCAATTTTCTCTCTACAGTGAATGACATTAGTTTACCCCCTCATCAATATTTTGGACTTGTTCCTCTTTCAAATCCCCTAATGGTTTGAACACAGGACAGACAGAATATTTTGTTCCTCCAGATTTAACAACCTCATCAATCGCATTAGTTAACTTTGCATAAGGTTTCCAAGCCAAATGATCCTCCTTATCAACAATAAGAGCTTCAGTAACTATCTCATTTGACAATAGATAGTCGATTAATGTTGTTACAATTGACCCATCCTGACCTTGTGTATGCTTTAATGATTTGACTGTCAAGACTTTTTTAAAGTCACCTATCTGTTTTGAATTGTCATTTCTTAAATCTGCAGGGATAAATGTTCTTGGACAGACTGCAAAGCATGCATGACAATCCTCTGGGCATTCCCCTTTCATCCTTGGTTTGGTATCATCAATTGTTATCAAATTGTGTGGACATGCATATTCACATGCTCCACAAAGCACACATGCACCAACATCAATGACATTTGACCTTAAATCCAGGAATGATGCTTCTGAGAACTCCTTATTGATGGAATCATCTGATTTTTCCCTTTGGTATAATACAGGTCTTGCCAAAAATTCCCTTCTCTCTATAGTTTCAAGATTTTTGCTTATTTTAGATTCCGCAATTCTATTCAACAATCCAAATTGTGAATCTGTAAAGTCTTTTGCTTCAATGAATTTCTGTTCTATTGCCCCCTTAACTATCTCCTCACCTTTTTCAGTCCTTATTATGAGTGTTGACCAACCATCTTCAGATCCAATTGAACCAATTGAAATATCAGAGGTTTCTGATGTCAGTTCAACACATATGTTACAGTTTTTCCTAATAATCCTTTTAGCTACTGAAAGAGGTATTTTCACTATTTCTTTAGTTTTTAAAAGTAAAAATACAAATCCTTTCTCAATTTGGAATTTTTCAATGTCATCCATTTTCAAGCCATACTCTTTCAAGAGATTTACAAAGTACTTATATGAAAAATTCTCCATACAGAATAAGCCCAATTTAACATCAATAGGGCTATCGGTATAATGTTGAATCTTGGATGCAGCCATAATTTCACATGGTGTTCCCACCATAGCTATTCTATGTTCGCTCATTTTTTCAGCTCCTATTGCATGTTAACGATTTTCTTAAAACTTGAATAATCATTTTCAGTCAGATTGAAACCATATTCTGTTAGGATTTCTTGAAGTTCATTTTGGTCTTCAAGAGTGGTTTCTTCCATAACTGCATTTTTTCCTAAACTTTTCACATTTCCAAGAACAAAAATAGTTCCTCTCATGATGGATTCTCCAACATCCTCAGTAACATCACCAAGTATTATGAGCTTTCCTCCCATCATAAGGAGCCCAGTCATGAAACCGCTGTTGCCTCCAATGATAACGGTTCCCCCTTTCATGATTTCTCCAGTTCTTGAACCTACATTTCCTTTAACAATTACTGTTCCACCATAGATTCCTTGGCCCGCTCCGTCACCAGCTGTACCTTCAATGACCAATTCACCTTCTGTCATATTGTCTCCAGCAAACCAGCCGGCATTGCCAGTGATGTGTATCCTTGGTCCATGAGCCATTGTTCCAACAAAATATCCTGCAGAACCATTGATCTCTATTTCCACATCTTCAGTTAACCCAGCACAAATATTGTGTTTGGAATCAGGATTGTCAATAATGAGCTTATCATAATATTTAGCTTGTTCCTTTATGGTTCGATTCAATTCTTTCTCTTCCATACCATTCGCATCAATTACATATTCTTTCATAGAAAAAACTCCTATATGGTGTAAGCTCTTGTTTCCCCAGGAGCTATCTGTTCTATTTCATCTGAATCTGTGACATCATGCAATGCCATTTCCTCTGAAGCCACTGCAAAAATCTCATCGGTTTCCACCATCACACCAGGTCTAAGACCAAGCTTGTCCTTTGCAATTCCAATACCGTTAGGTGTTCCAACCAATATGGAAAATGGACCATCCAAATCTATTACCGCTTGATCCAATGCCTCTTCTAATTTGTAGCCTTGGTCAAGCTTATCTGCCATATAATGAACAATGCACTCTGTATCATTAAATGATTCGAAAGTGTGTCCTTTCCTTTCCAATGGGTCTCTTATTTTCCAGTAATTGGTGATTTGCCCATTATGCACCACAGTAATGTCAGGTATTATGTAGCTTTGATATGGGTGTGCATGATAGCGGTCAACACCACTTTCAGTTGCAAAACGGGTATGTCCTATTCCGTGTGTTCCCATTCTGCTTTGAACATTGAAACGTTCTGCAATGTCCTTTACTTTTCCTGTATCCTTAATCATTTCGAATGAATGTGAACCGTTTATAACCCTTACATTTTCCAAATCATCTATTTCATTAATGCATGGTTTTAAAAGGGAAAATTCGTCCAATGCTATTTTGCATTTATATACATCTGAGTCCCCTACAGACTCAATCAATTGCTCTTCGAATATTGGACTTATTTGATTTAATAATGATTTTAAATTGTCTAATGCTCCTCTTCTTCTTTTTACTTCAATGTTTAATTGATAATAATTTTCAGGGAAATCCAAACTGCCGTAGATTGCATAACCTGCGGAATCCGGACCCCTATGCTGTAATGATTCAAGCATTGATGTCAATGCTTCTCCTACAGGGTGAGTTTTTTTATCTTTGTATATTACACCTGCTATTCCACACATTTTTCTACCTCCAATAAGATAATCGGTGAATACACGTACATATGCCTAATATATACTAATCATCTGAATATGTTAATCTATAATTGTTAAAAAAAGTAATTCTAAAATTACATATGCCTTTAAAAATAATTTTAAAATTACAATATGCCTTTTAATTGTTTAAAATTACAATATGCCTTAAAAAAATAATTCTAAATTTCAAAAACCATTTAACTTTAATTGATGGGTAGTCAAACTAAAGAAAATCTTTATCTGAAGAAAAATCTTTAGAGTGACCACCAATATTCAAAAAAGGAATAGTCTAAACGTCTAAGTATTGATTTCTTTCATAATCAAATACTTGTATTCTGTAAGCATCCCATTCAGCTCTTTTGATGGTGTAGAATTGATCAAACACTTTTTCTCCAAGGGCATTTTTAACTACATCATCCCCTTCTAAAGCATGGTATGCTTCCCATAAGCTTGTTGGCAAATTATTGATGCCTCTTTGGAGGATTTCATCTTCAGTTAATGCAAACAAGTTTTCTTCAGTTGGTTCCCCTGGGTCAATCTTATTGTCCAAACCATCTAAACCTGCTTCAAGCAATACTGCAAATGCCAAGTATGGGTTACATGATGGATCCGGTGATCTGCACTCAATTCTTGTACCTAATCCACGGGATGCAGGAATTCTGAGTAAAGTTGATCTGTTTTTAAATCCGTAAGCTATGTAGCAAGGTGCCTCATAACCTGGAACTAAACGTTTGTAAGAGTTAACTGTCGGGGATAGGATTGCTGATAAAGCCTGTGCATGTTTCAATAATCCTCCAATGAAGTATAATGCTTCCTGTGAAATTTGGTTTTCAGTGTTTGGATCATAGAAAATATTTTTGCCATCCTTGAATAGGCTTTGGTTACAATGCATTCCACTACCATTGATTCCCAAGAATGGTTTTGGCATGAATGTTGCCTTAAATCCTAAGTTGTGAACTACTGCTTTTACAGCTTCCTTAAATGTTATTACAGCATCCGCTGTTTTTAAAGCATCCGCATATTTAAAGTCCACTTCATGCTGTCCTGCTGCCACTTCGTGATGGCTTACTTCAACATCAAAACCTAATTGCTCTAAACCGAATACGATTTCTCTTCTGATGTCAGTACCTTGATCCAATGGCTCTACATCAAAATATTCAGCTTCATCTGCAGGGATGTAATTTCCATTCTCATCCTCTTTGATTATGAAGAATTCTGGTTCAGGACCCATATTGAATTGATATCCTCTTTTTTCTGCTTTTTCCAATGCTTTTTTAAGCACTCCTCTCGGATCTCCATCATATGGCTTTCCTTCTGTAGTGAAAATATCACATATGAATCTGCTGGTTCCTTTTGATTCAGGTCTCCATGGGATTGTTGAGAAGGTGTTGATATCTGGTTTTGCAAGTAAATCACTATCATTGATTGAAGCTAATCCTGCTACTGATGAGCCGTCAAACAATAATCCATCATTCACTATATCTTCAATGTCATCAGCTTTTTTAAGAGGCACTGCCATGCTTTTTGGCAATCCATGTATGTCTGATAGTTGCAATTTCAAAAATTTGATATCGTTTTCTTCAACAGTTTTAATTATCTGGTCTAATTTATTGTCTTTAACTGACATCTTTTCACATCCTTTTTTGAGATATTGTCCATTCTTGAAAAAATGGAAAAATGGAAATCCTTCGACTAAAAATTTTCTTGATTCAATAGTCGGAAGGAAACTTCCTTCCTACTATAATTTATCACTATTAATATATAAACATTTTGAATAAAAAATGAACAAGAAAAATAAAACTAAAGAAATGTTTTCTGAATTTTCAAGTTATTTTTACCCGATATTAGTTAAAATAGATATTTATTCAGTGAAAACTTAATTCCAGAAAATTTAGAGAGATAAAAATAAAAAGGAGAACAAATTAAAAATCAATGCAAATTATAGAAAAATTTTTAGAAAAAATAAATAGTGAGAATGAAAATGAAATAAAAATAAAACAAAAATTAAATAATAATAAAAAAAATGATAAAAAAAATG